>JAUZPN010000206.1 GCA_030705885.1 Bacillota bacterium
ATCAATTGTTAAATCTATAGTAAATACAATAGATTATGAAAAATTTGATAAGTTACAAACGAAAGATGATATGCAATCTGAATATTATAAAGAAATTCAAACACACTTGAGTGAAGTAAGAAAAACAACAGGTTTAAAATATCTATATACAATGCGTAAAACAAAAGATGATAAATATATTTATGTGGTTGATGGAAGTTCGATGGATAATAAAGATTTCTGCTCTTTAGGAGATGAAGAGAAAGATATAAGTGATATTCAGGCAAAGAGTTTTCAAGGTATAACTGGATATGAGTTTAGTACAAATAACTGGGGTCATCTTATATCTGCATACGTTCCAATTAAAGATAAATCAGGGAATATAGTTGGATCATTGGGCGCTGATTTTGATGCTAATATTATGGCTAGTGAACTTAATAAGTATAAAACAGACATAATCATAATAATTGCTGCAGTTATCCTAATTGGAATATTGATTGGTGAATTATTATCTGTTATTTTAGTACGTTCAATAAATAAATTAAAATCTAAGGCTGAATTGGTGAAGGAAGGAGATTTAACAGTTAAATTTGATAAAATAGGAAATGACGAAATAGGTGTATTAACACAAGCATTTAAAGATATGGTTAATAATTTGCTTTCGATTACTAATGAAATTAAAAATAAAACACAAAATGTAGTTTGTAAAATTGATGAATTACATGTAAGTTTCAATGAAATTAATAAATCAACAGAGGAAATTATACAAGTAATAACTGAAGTTTCATCAGGTGCATTGGAGCAGACAAACAATATAGATGAAGTATCAAAGTCCATGAATGAAGTGTTTGAACAAGTGAAAAAGTCAGTAGAACTTGCCAATTTAATTTCAAATTCATCTAATCAAGCAATGATTAATACTTCACAGGCAATAGAAATATTTAAAACCTCTATTGAAAAAGTAGTTACTGTTAACAATACTGTTGAAAATACAGCTAAAATTATTAAAGAATTAGGAGATAAATCAAAAGAAATAACTTCTTTTAGTGAAATGATTTCACAGATTTCTGAACAGACCAACCTATTATCATTGAATGCAGCAATAGAAGCTGCAAGAGCAGGTGAACAGGGAAAAGGGTTTGCAGTAGTATCAAATGAGATAAAAGCATTAGCTGAACAATCAAATAATGCAAGCATACAAATAAGTGAGATTGCATCTAGTATGCAAGAAGAAATTAATAGTGCTATTTATGCAATACAAAACGGAGTTATTGAAGCTAATGAAGGTGTAAATACTGTTACAAAGGTAAATAGCTTTTTAATAGAGTTGAATAAATCCAGCGATGAAGCATATGCTAGAGTTAGAAATATTATTGATGCCATTAATATAATAGAAGATGGCTGCAAGTATGCTGTTAATAAGGTATGTGAATTTGCAAAAATTTCTAAAGATTTTAATGCTGGCAGTCAATAAGCAGCAGCTTCAACTGAAGAACAGTTAGCAGTTATGAATGAAATAAATGAAAATATTGAAAATATAAGACAAACGACATATAAACTAAACGATGTAGTAAATAGATTTAAAAGGGATTAAGTATACTTTCCTCGGTCACATTTAGTACCACTTAATTTATAAACGATAGCGGAGAGAAGCTTCTTTTAGAAATCTAGTGGAACTTTGTGACCGAGGATAGTATATATAAAAAAATAAGCCTATTAAAGGCTTATTTTTTATTATGTGCTAATTCTATTAAATCATCGTAATATAATGTTTCTTTTTCAATAAGATTCTTTGATAAAGATTCAAGAAGGTTATTTTCAGATATTAATAGATTCTTAACTTTATTATACAGCATATTTACTATGTTTTTGCATTCTTTTAGAATATCCTCAGTATTAATATTTAAAATATTTGAAAATTCTTGAAGGTTTAAAAGTCCAAGTGTTTCACCCATACCATACTGAGTTACCATAGAAGAGACTATGTTTGAACAGGTTTTTATATCATTGAATGCACCAGTAGTTACATTTTCTGAACCAAAAATTATTTCTTCTGCTGCTCTGCCGCCAAGTAAAACCATCATTTTTTTGGTTAAATAGTCTTTATTTTGATACATATTATCTTGAGGTATGCTTAAGGTATATCCTCCAGCACCTTTACTACTTGGAATAATGGTTATTTTGGATATTTTATCTTCAGAAAGTACTTTTAAAGAAACAATAGCATGTCCTGCTTCATGATATGCAGTTATTTTTTTGTCTCTATCTTTTATATAGTCCCTATTAATTTTTTCATGACCTGCAAGAACTATTGAAAATGCTTTATCTAAATGTTTGTTTTCAATAAATTCACTATCCTCTTTACAAGCAAGTATCGCAGCTTCATTTACTAAACTTTCAATTTTTGCACCTGAAAAATAAGCAGTTTTTTGTGACCAATCTTCAATATCTATATCTAATGCAGGTTTATTTTCGAGATGAAGTGAAAATATTTTTTTACGTGCATTTATGTCAGGTAAAGTTATTTCAATATGTCTATCGAATCTTCCAGGACGAAGGAGTGCAGGGTCAAGCATGTCCATCCTATTTGTTGCAGCCATTATAATAATGCCTTCCTTTTCATTAAATCCAGACATTTCAGTGAGCAGAGCATTTAAAGTCTGATCTCTTTCATCTGATCCGCCATTTTTTGAGCCATCTCTTTTTTTGCCTATTGCATCAATTTCATCAATAAATATTACTGCTTTTCCATTACTTCTTGCTTTTTTAAACAACTGTCTTATTCTGCTGGCGCCAACTCCAACATAAACTTGGATAAAGTCTGAACCGGACATTGCATAAAATGGAACACCAGCTTCACCAGCAACAGCTTTGGCAAGTAATGTCTTACCCGTTCCAGGTTCCCCATATAATATTAATCCTTTTGGCATTCTTGCACCATATTTAGTATACTTTTCAGGATTTTTTAAAAAATCAACTATATCTTTTACACTTTCTTTTGCTTCATCATTTCCAGCTATAGATGAAAAGTTGAAGTTCGATTTAACAACAGCGCTTGCTTCTATACTATCTACAGAAAGTTTTGAAGGAGAAGTTAATCTGGCATTTTTTAAACTCATAACTGCTAGTACAGCTAAAGAAATTATGAATCCTGCAAAAGGTATCGATTCAGATTTGGTAAATGGCTGAGATTCTGAAACTTTAATGCCATTTTTTAAAAGAGTATCTTTAAAATCATTAGTTCTTGGATTGTCTGTTGTATATAAACTTCCATCTTTTAGTTTAATATTAATCGTAGGTGAATTAGTTAGGTATACTGTTGAAACTTTTTTGTTACTAATATCATTTAAAAAATCGATATATAATTTGCTGCTTTTTTCAACTTGATTTAAATTAATTATAATAAAAACTGCTAATGATAATATTGCTGAAGCTAGTGGAATAAATAAATACTTATTTTTAAGTTTATTCATTTATTAAATCCCCCTTTTAAGTTTGTTTTATTATAATAAATCATTTTTAATATTTAGTCTATAAAATATCATATATTATGGAAAAGTAAATTATGTAAGTTGAGAGAGCATATAAAGAAAAAATATTATTTTATTTACAATTAGTTATTTTATTGTATACTTGATATATGATATACTGTTGAAAATTGGTTTTATATTTTCCTGAGGTAATATTTAGTTCCACTTAATTTATAAATGATAGCAGAGATAAGATTTTTTAGAAATTTAGTGGATTTTGTGACCTAGTATAGTATATCAGATGGGTAAGATGGGGGAGGTAGAATTAATGAAGGTATCATCTGTAAAAGTATCACTTACGGATAATGATGTAATTGCTATAATAAAAGAATATGTTAATGTAGATGGGTTAGTAATTGATGAAGTACTTATAAATAATAATATTACTATTATTGGTAAATTTAAAAAGGGAATAGAACTTAATTTTAAGCTTGTATTTGGTATAGGAAATGTTTATGATAATTTAATTAACCTTAAAGTATTTAATATTTTTGTTGGTAAAATAGGTATACCTAATGTATTGAGGAAGATTGCAATTAAAAAGATAGCAGAAAGCTTTAAGAATTATGGAATAAGTGTAAAAAAAGATTCTATCAAATTAGATTTAGACAAG
>JAUZPN010000207.1 GCA_030705885.1 Bacillota bacterium
ATCATGTATATTAGCATTTTTTGCAGCTTCTATTATCTCTTCTTCTGTTGCGTCTGGCTTGCCATATGATATATTTTCCCTTATATTTCCTCCAAACATATAAACATCCTGCTGAACAACACCTATAGAATTTCTTAATGACTTAAGTTTTAAATCCCTAATATCAAGACCAGCAATTGTTATTTTACCTTCATTTATTTCATAAAACCTTGTTATAAGGCTGCAGAATGTTGACTTTCCTCCACCTGAAGGACCAACTAATGCAATATTTTTTCCTGCAGGTATTTTTATGTTTATATTGCTTAATACATTATGCTTTTCATTGTAACTGAATGAAACATTATTAAACTCAATATCACCTTTTAATTTTTTAATTTCTACAGCATCTTGCTTATCCTCTATATCAGGATGAACATTAATTATTTCTAAAAATCTTGTAAAGCCTGAAGCGCCTCTTTGAAACTGTTCTGTAAAATTAACAAGCTTATCTATAGGATTTAAAAAGATATTAATATATAATAGATATATTACTAAATCTGATATATTAACAGAATGAAGGCTTATAAAAACTCCTCCTGATATTATTACTGAAAGATACAACATTCCTTGAAATAATCCATTACCGCTGTAGAATTTTCCCATTACATAATAATTGTCCTCTTTCGATTTTGTAAATTCGATATTGCTTTTGTCAAACTTAGTGCTTTCAATACTCTCATTTGCAAAGGATTTAACTACTCTTATTCCTGAAAGGCTGTCCTGTACTTGGGCATTTACATCTGCAATTTTTTTCCTGTTTTCCATAAAAACTTTTCTCATCTTACTGTTATAAAAAAATGAAAATATAAGCATAAGGATAAGAAATATCATAAGAATTGCTGTCATTTTTACATTTATTACAAAAAGGATAATTAAAGAACCTGCTATTTTTAATATTGATATAAACAAATCCTCTGGTCCATGATGTGCAAGCTCTGATATGTCAAACAGATCTGAAACTATTCTAGACATTAACGTTCCTGTATTATTTTCATCATAAAAGGAAAAGGACATTTTTTGCAGATGATCAAATAAATCTTTTCTCATATCTGCTTCCATCCTAGCTCCCATAATGTGACCCCATGAAGTTATATAATACTGACAGAAATATCTTATTATATACATTCCAAGTAAAGATATACCTATATATATAACAAATTTTAATATTCTGCTGCCCTCATTTAACACATAAACATCATTTAAAAGATATCTCACAATTAAAGGAAATGCTAAATCTATTAATGATAATGTAAGTGCACAAAACATATCAAAGTAAAACAAGAATTTGTATGGTTTATAATAAGCTATAAATTTTTTAAAATCTTTCATTTTCTTTAGTACCTGCCTTTCTATGAATATAAACATTTTTATTATATCATATTAATTTAAATATACTATCCTTAGTCACAAAGTTCAATTAATGATGAATTGTTCTTAAAACTATGGTAAAATATTATATATAAACCAATAAAATCGGGGGTAATATTTATGGGAGCAATAATTGGTATAGACCTTGGAACAACAACTTCAGAAATATCATATTTAAAAGATGGAAAACCTGAAATAATAAAAAATAAAGATGGGAAGAAATTAACTTTTTCAGTAGTTGGTACTGGAAGATCTGGTGAAATCCTCGTTGGTAATAATGCAAAAAAGCAATTAGTTTTAAGACCAGAAAATACTATAGCAGAAGTAAAAAGACTTATGGGTAAAAACACTAAAATTACTATTGGAAATCAAAGCTATTTACCTCAGGAAATCTCTGCAATCATCTTAAAATATCTTAAAGAATGTGCAGAAGAGTATCTTCAAGAAGAAGTTACTGAAGCTGTAATAACAGTACCTGCAAAATTTAATAATATTCAAAGACAAGCTACAAAGGATGCTGCTGCTATTGCAGGTTTAAAAGCTGAAAGGATTATAAATGAACCTACTGCTGCTGCCCTTGCGTATGGTATTGAAAATTATAATAATGAAGAAACTATTTTAGTTTATGATCTTGGAGGCGGTACTTTTGATGTTACTATTCTAGAAATGTTTGAAGGTGTAATTGATGTAAAATCCAGCCGTGGAAATAATCAGCTTGGTGGCAAGGATTTTGATGAAAGGATTATGGACTATCTGTTCAGCATGATTCATGAACAATATGGCATTAATTTAAAAAAAGATTTAAAGGCTGTTGCTGCAGTTAAAGAAGCAGCTGAAAATGCAAAAATAAAGCTTTCCCAATGTGAGAGTGTTACAATTGATATTCCTCATATTGCACCATATGAAAATGGTTTTCTCTTTAATCCAACTGTAGAACTTACAAGACAGCAGTATGAAATTCTTATTTCTAATTTAGTTACTGCTGCAGATAAAATCGTAAATGAAGCATTAAAAGCAGCTGGTCTTACAGCTGATGATATAGATACAGTTATTCCTGTTGGTGGTTCTACGAGAAATGTATGCATACAAAAATATTTAGAAAATAAATTTCAAGGTAAAATAAAATCAGGTATTAATCCTGATGAAGCAGTAGCACTTGGTGCTGCAGTTCAAGCAGGTATAAAATCAGGTAAACTTAACAAAGACAGTGATATATTAATTACTGATGTATGCCCATATTCTTTAGGAATAAGTGTTGTTCAGCAGCTCCCAAATAATAAACTTATAGATGGTATTTTTAGCTCAATAATAGACATTGACACAACAATTCCTGTAACTGTTAGTAAATATTATACTACAGCTGTAAACAATCAAACAAAACTGACAATTTCAATTTATCAAGGCGAAGAAGTACTTGCTATAAATAATAAGAAAATTGGAGAACTTAAATTAGATAATATACCTAAAGCACCTGCTGGTCAGGAACGTATTTTAGTTGAATTTTCATATGATATTAATGGAATTTTAAATGTAAAGGCAATTGTTGAAAGTACAAATGAAGAAATAACTGCAATAATTACAACTAAAAGCACAATAAATACTGATTAATAATTTATTAGAGGTGTTAATATTGGATAATTATTATGATATACTTAATGTAAGTAAGGATTCAGATATAAAAGAAATAAAAAGAGCCTACGCAAAATTACTTCGTAAGTTTCCACCAGAAACTAATCCTGAAGAATTTAAAAAAATTCGTAAAGCTTATGAAGCACTTTTAGATATAAAATCACGTTCTGCTCATAATGCAAGCATTAAAGCTGATACTGCTTCTAATACTTCAACATCGCAGAACAATTTTTCGAATACAGGAAATTCTGACATAATTACAAAACAAAACGGTTTTTCAAACACAGAACCTCCTAATATAATTACAAATAAGACTATATTATCAAAAACTAAATTATCAAACAAAGATATACCTATAAAAAATGTTGTAAATTCATTTACCATTAATAGTAATTCTGACAATGATAATTTTTATATAAACTCTGAAACTGATTTTAAAGAAGTTCTGTCACTTGTTTCTAATTATTGTTCTTCTAAAAATTATCAAAGTGCAATTAATATATTGAATTCTGCTATAGATAAAAATAATCCACATGTTTCTCAGAATATTCTTTATTACATACAACTAATTAATATTTACATTACAATCAGAAACATGAACCGTTTTAATGAGTGTATTGATAAAATAAATCAAATTGTTATTTCAAGTGAAAACAAAGGAACATCAGCATTTATCTTAGGTGAACTTAATAACATTTATCTTGATTTATATAAGAATAATAAATATTCTTATTGTAAAGAACTTATTAATAAAATGCTTGAAATGTTTCCTAATGAAACAAATTTAAAATCTGAACAACTAAACATAACTATGATTTTAGACTTTAAATCTTCCATTCATATATTTATGAATGACTCTCATATACTGCCCTGCTTAAAGACACTTATAGGAATGTGGTTTAATGAAAACATTACCGACCAAGAAAAAAAATCAATACTTGATACTTATAATATAGAACTATGCCATACATCTATTTATAATCTGATAAATTCTATCAAA
>JAUZPN010000208.1 GCA_030705885.1 Bacillota bacterium
GATTATCGATTTTACGAAATCCTCCATAAAGCTTGCTTCTGACCTAGATGCACAGGGGGATTTTTCTAAAATATCACATTCATGGACGAATGAAATAAGATTGATGAATGACCAGTGGAATACATTTATGATTACTATGGGTCAGGGATTTATTAATATACTTACACCTATTATTACAGGTTTAAATTATTTGATAGGAAAACTTCAAGTGGCAGCACAATATTTTAAAGCCTTTACGATTGCATTATTTGGAGATCATAATTCACAACAAAGTACAGCAGGAATAAGTAATGCAACAGCATCTTCAGACGCTTTAGGAAACAGTTTAGATACTACAGCAGAAAAAGCAAAGAAAGCTAAAGGTGCACTAATGGGGTTTGACCAAATAAATATACTTAAAACTAATAAAGATACTGGAAATAATAGTGTTGCTAATCCTAGCGGTGATATGGGAGCTGCTACTACAGTACCTGTAAAAGTTACTGCAAATATTGCAGACATAACCGAACCCTTAAAAAAAATAGATTTTAAGCCATTATTAAAATCTCTTGATAATTTAAAAACTGCGATGCAACCACTTACTCAAACCCTTTTTAGTGGATTAGAGTGGGCATATAAAAACATATTTGTTCCACTAGCGACTTGGACAATTGAAAAAGCAATACCTAAATTTTTAGATGCTTTATCTTCTGCTATATCTGCTTTTACTCCAATATTAACAGCTTTTAAACCCTTTGGAAGTTGGTTGTGGGATAACTTTTTAAAGCCATTGGCAGCATGGACTGGAAAAGAAATATTAAAAGGTTTAGACAACTTAAAAAAAGACTTTGACGACATAGGAAAATGGATTAAAGATAATAAGGGAGCTATTGAAACAATGGCGGCATTAGTAGGTTCTTTTGCAGTTGCTTGGGGATTGGTGACTTTAGCAGTTAATCTATCCGATATTGCTATGGGTATAGGAGAAGGGGTTGTTTATGCCTTTGGAGCTGCAATAGATTTTTTAACTGATCCTATAACACTTGTAATAGCAGCTGTAGCATTATTAGTTTTTGGTATATATGAATTATGTACGCATTGGAATACAGTAAAAGCAGTTGCTATAGAAGTATGGGACAAGATAAAAGCAGTATTTATGGGTTTTGTTGATTGGATTAAAAATGTTTTTTCTACTGATTGGTCAAAGAGCTTTGGTTTCTTAGGCGAGATAATGAATGGTATTATTGCCACTGTAAAGGATGTGTGGCATTCAGTAACTGAAATATTTAAAGGGGTTATTGATTTTGTTACAGGTGCTTTTAGTGGAAATTGGAGTAAAGCATGGAATGGTATTAAAGAGATATTTGGTGGTATTTTTGACCAACTTTCAAGTTTAGCTAAAGGACCATTAAACATAGTTATAGCCATTATAAATGATGCTATTGATGGAATTAATTCATTAATTGATAAATTAGATAAAGTTCATATTAAACTACCTGATTTATTAGGAGGAGGAGAGCTTGGATTCAACATACCTGATTTGGGCAAACTCCCTTATCTTGCAACAGGAGGAATTATTGACCAGCCTACTTTAGCTATGGTTGGTGAACGTGGTAAAGAGGCAGTAATGCCACTCGAAAACAATACAGGATGGATTAATCAGCTTGCAGGATCACTGGCTTCTAAGATTGGAAGTAACAATAACAATACTGATAATACTGAAATAGTAGAACTCTTAAAAACATTAGTTAATATATTCAAAAACCAAAAGTCTGCTAATATAAGTGAATCTACACTTGCTAATGCTTTAGCAAAAATTTTGAATAATGAAAGTAGGAGACAGGGAAAAGCAATTATATTATAGGAAGTGAAATAAATGTTACTTATAATAGATAATGTTGAAATAGCTGCTTACCCAGAAGAATTAAAATTTTCATTGAAAGATGAAGATAGTGAAAATTCGCAAAGAACATCTGATGGAACAATGCATCGTGATCGTATAGCAGTAAAAAGGCAACTTGATTTGACATTTGGTATTTTAACTTTAGCACAAATATCAAGCATATTAAAAGCTACATCTTTAGAATTTTTTCAATTTTATTATCCTGATCTAATGGATGGTGGCTATAGCACAAGAATTTTTTATGTAGGAGATAGAAGTGCAGTTACAATATCTGATGGTGAAAATGGAAATTTAATATGTAAAGGATTAGCATTTACTTTTATAGAACAATAAGAGGGTGATATGTATTGAAAACAGTCAGCGATTTATTTAAACGGTATTCTTCTGTAAGCAAGAACAACAGAATTGTAGAGATAAGTGTTGGCGTAGGAAGCAATCTTGGAAATTTTCCCACAGACTTTAATTTTTACACCAAAGAACAAGTGCTAGGATTTACAATGGATACTAGACTTGTATCAGGTGAAACCTTTTCCATAGGTAACGCAATACCTAAAAAATTAACACTCAACTTGAAAACGACAGATACTATTTTAACAGGAAATGTAATTGTGATAGATATGAGGTATGGTGGAAGTTTGGGCTATACTGAATGGGTTAATATTGGTATATTTTATGCTGATAAACCTGAGTATAAATATGGGGTATATAAACTTACTTGTTATGATGGCTTAATTTATTTTAACAAGAAATATAATTCTGCCTTAACTTTCCCTGCAAAACCTTCTGATGTTTTCAATGAGATTGTTTCACACACAGGATTAAATTTGAATATTATGCCAAGTACACTTGTAGATGTACAGGTATTAGACCAAGATTTTACTATAACTGCACCAACAGATACAACTACAATGTTAGATAAATTAAAAGAGATTGCAATTTTATGCTGCGGAAATGTAGTTATATATGACCAATTACATGTTAGTGCAGAAAATGATAATTTAGTTTATTATTCAAACCTTGATTTTTTAGTACAATATGGAAGAACAAACCTCACTACTTGGCAGGATGGTAATGATTATACTCCAGTTTCTGCTTCAGATATTTTCGGAATTATAAACAAAACTGGGGAACGAAAATTATATACTAGGTTTCTTTGTTATAAGGATGAAAAAACATATTTTGAACCTGGAGGTTCTCCGGGAAATACAGGAACAGAAGAAAATACTCTCGCTGTAACATCTCTGAACGCGAGTGAAAAGCTTGCAGAACTAATGTATATTTGTATGAACACTTTAAATTATATACCTCTTGAATTCAACTGGATTGGTTATTTGTACTTAGACGTAGGTGATTTTATTCAAGTATCTCTGCGTGATAAAACTTACTATAATACTTTCATTCTTCAAAATACAATAACATATGATGGAGCATTTAGTTTTTCTACTAAGTCACCTGCAACTTCAAGTACAGAGTCAAGTTATAATAATTCAGGTGGAACAGGATATTCAGGTGGAGGTGGAAGCATTACAAGTATAGATGCAAGTAAAGTAAATATACAAGATGCTGCAAATAACTTCGCAAGCACAAATGTAGAAGGTGCATTATCAGAACTTTTTACATTTGCCAGTAACGCAAAAAAGCTTATAGTTGATGCACTCATAAAGAAATGGGTACAAGCAAGTTATTCAGATAGTTTTGCGGTACTGGCGAAAGATATAGATAATCTATTAACAATACCAATTTTATTTGTAAAAGAAGTTTATACAGGAATTAGTCTTACTGCACCAACCATTACTATTAACACTATTACAGATAGTATATCAGCAAGTATACAAACACCAATACAAAGTACAATTTCAGAAACTTATACAGGAATTACAATAGATACATCAAATACTAGTTTAACTGTAATACCAATAACTGAAAATGTTACAATAACAAAATCTTAAAAGGAAGTGGAAAAATAAATTGTTACAAGGAAAGAGTAAAATTGAACTTTTCGATGCTCTAACAGGTAAGAAAACATTTGAACACGAAGAACATAATATGATAACAAATTCATATAAAAAAGCATATGAAACTATAATGTCAAAGATTGCATTAACAGATGATTTTATTTATATGAATAAATTATATCCAAGA
>JAUZPN010000209.1 GCA_030705885.1 Bacillota bacterium
AGTTGTAGATGCTTCTTTAGATGTTGAAATGGATTTATATATAAGAAATGGTATAATAGAAGAGATGGGAAGAAATCTTAATAAACAGTGTGACGTCATAGATGGCAGGGGGTATCTGCTCCTTCCAGCTTTTATAGATACTCATGCTCATTTTAGAGATCCTGGTCTTACATACAAAGAGGATAGTGTAACAGGAAGCAGAGCTGCTGTTAAGGGAGGATTTACTGCAGTAAATCTTATGGCTAATACTAAGCCTGTTTGCAGTACAATGGAAACAGTTAATTATGTTATGAAAAAGGCAGAAGAAACAGGTCTTGTAGATGTTCATCAAGCTGTTTCAATCACAAAAGATTTTAACGGAAAAGATATTGATCATCTTGATGTATTGAATGATGATGTTAAACTAATATCAGAAGATGGAAGAGATGTTGCAAGCAGTGAAGTTATGCTTGATGCTATGCTCAAGGCAAAAGAAAAGGGATTAATTGTTATGAGTCATGTGGAAGATGAAAAGCTTGTTAAAATTGACACTAGACTTTCAGAGAATGTAATGACTATAAGAAATATTGAGCTGGCTAAATATGCAAAGTGTAAATTTCATTTAGCACATGTAAGTACTAAAGAAGCTATGAAAATGGTTATAGATTCTAAGAAAGAAGGATACAGCATAACTTGTGAAGTTACACCTCATCATATTGCATTGACTTCAGATATACAATATAGAGTTAATCCTTCACTTAGAGAAAAAGAGGATGTAGATTTTATAATTAATGCAATTAAAAATGGATATGTTGATACAATAGGAACTGATCATGCTCCTCACAGTGTAGAAGATAAGCAAAATGGAGCTCCAGGTTTATCTGGAATTGAAACTGCTTTTTCTGTTTGTTATACTGCTTTAGTGAAAGCAGGACATATATCGCTTAATAAATTATCAGAAATAATGTCTAAAAATGCAGCAAAGCTTTTAGGGTTTAATAAAGGTGAAATAAAGATCGGCATGGATGGCGATTTAGTACTTATTGATATATCACAAAAATATAAAATATCATCAGATAATTTTGTTTCAAAAGGTAAAAATACACCTTTTGAAGGTTTTGAGGTTTGGGGAAAAGTAATAAAGACAATAAAAAAAGGAAAAGTTGTTTACAGTGAAGATTAATTTGGAGGGAAATTATGATAATAGATAAATTATATAAAGAAGTTGAGAAAAAAGGACCTGTTTGTGTTGGTATAGATACATCAATAGACTATATCCCAAAGAATTTTTTAAATAAATTTACTTCTGAAGATGAGGCTTTATTTAAATATAATCAAAATATTATAGATGCAACTTATGATGCAGCAGGATGTTTTAAAGTTCAGATTGCATACTATGAAGCTTTAGGTATTAAAGGTTTATTAGTTTATAAGAAAACTTTAGAATATATAAGAAGTTTAGGATCAGTAGTTATTGCTGATATTAAAAGAGGAGACATTGCTAAAACTGCTGAAATGTACGCTAAAGCTCATTTTGAAGGCGATTTTGAAAGTGACATTATAACACTTAGTCCTTATATGGGACTTGATAGTATTGAGCCATACCTTCCTTATGTAGAAAATAAAGAAAAAGGGTTATTTGTTTTGGTTAGAACCTCAAATAAAGGCGCAGAAGATATTGAATACATAAAAAGCGAAAATGGTGAGAGAATATATAGTATAGTAGGAAAAAAAATACAGAACATTGGGAAAAAGTATATAGGTGAATGTGGATATAGCTCAATTGGCGGTGTAATAGGATGTACTCATGTAGAAGAGGGAATAAAGCTAAGAAGTGAATTAAATGACATGATGTTTTTAATTCCAGGTTATGGCGCTCAAGGGGGTAAAGCTGAAGATGTTGCAATGTATTTAAAAAATGGCAATGGCGGTGTGGTAAACTCTTCAAGAGCTGTTTTACTTGCATATAAAAAGCAGGAAAATGGAGAAGATCATTTTGCTGAATGTGCTAGAGCTGAAGTACTTAGAATGAGGGAAGAGATTCAAAAAGCATGTCAATTAAAAAAATAGACGTACTATCATTGGTCACAAAGTTCCAATAAATTTGGAAAAGAAGCTTATCTCTGCTATCATTCACAAATTTATTGAAACTAAATGTGTCCGAGGAAAGTATATGTACTTAAAATTTTCAACTGAGTTAAAGGTGGTTTAATTTATGAGCGTTGAATATAAAATATATAAAGTAATAAGCAATTTTGAAATATCTAAAGGTATTTATAAATTAATTGTTGATGGAAAGTTTGATGCTAAGCCTGGACAATTTTATATGCTTAGAGCATGGGACAGAGAGCCGATTCTTTCTAGACCAATTAGCGTAAATGATTTAGACAATAAAAGTATAAGTTTTGTATATCAAGTTGTTGGAAAGGGAACGGAAATATTAAAGAATCTAAAAAAAGATGATGATATTCAGCTCCTTGGTCCATCTGGAAATTATTTTGATGTAAATAAGTTAAGTGGAAAGGTTGCAATAGTAGCTGGCGGAATAGGCATTGCTCCTATGCAGTATTTGACTAAAGCTATTAATGATATTAAAGCAGTAAATGGTATAACTGCAGTAGATATTTATGCTGGTTTTAGAGATGAAACATATATTATTGATGAATTTAAAGAATATATTAATAATATTTACATATCTACGGAAAATGGAAAGTATGGATATAAAGGCTTTGTAACTGAAATATTCAAGCCTGAAAGTTATGATATCGTATTATGCTGTGGACCAGAAATTATGATGAATAAAGTTGTTAAAATGTGTGTAGATGTAAATGTACCGATTTTAGTATCAATGGAAAAGCATATGGCTTGTGGAATAGGTGCATGCTTAGTATGTACATGTAAAACTGTAAATGGTAATAAGCGAACGTGCAAGGATGGTCCAATTTTTTCAGGTCAAGATCTTGTGTTAATTGACAATTAAAGGAACGAAAGGACGAATAGTATGCTTAATGTAGAAATGTGTAATGTAAAATTTAAAAATCCTGTGGTTGCGGCATCAGGAACTTTTGGATTTGGAGAGGAATATTCAGATATATTTGATGTTTCTAAGCTTGGAGGTATATGCTCAAAGGGTCTTACATTAAATAAAAAAGAAGGAAATGATGGTATAAGAGTATTTGAAACTCAAGGTGGTATGCTTAATAGTGTTGGACTTCAGAATCCTGGAGTTGAATCTTTTATTCATAATGAACTTGAAGAGATGAAAAAAATAGATACTGTTGTAATTGCTAATCTTGGGGGAGGAAGTATTGAAGAATATTTACAAGGTATTATTAAGCTTAATGAAACAGATATTGATATGCTTGAGCTTAATATATCATGTCCTAATGTTAAATGTGGTGGAATGGCTTTTGGAATAAAGTCTTCTGTGGCTTATGAAGTAGTTTCAAAAGCAAAGGAAATATGTAAAAAACCATTAATCGTTAAGCTTTCACCTAATGCAGAAGACATTGTTGATATGGCTGAAAAATGTGTAAAAGCTGGTGCTGATGGTCTATCACTTATAAATACTCTTAAAGGTATGGCTATTGATATTAAAAAGAGAAAACCTATTTTTAATAATATTACTGCAGGCTTTTCGGGCCCAGCAGTAAAACCTGTTGCACTTAGAATGGTATATGAAGTTTCAAAAGCTGTAGATGTACCAATTATGGGCATAGGTGGGATTACAACATGGCAGGATGCAGTAGAATTTATTATGGCTGGAGCATCTATAATTCAAGTTGGAACAGCAAATTTTATTAAACCTGATATATGTCTGGATATTATTAATGGAATTGAAAATTTTATGAAAAAAGAAAAAATAAATAATTTAAATGAAATAAGAGGTATTATTTCTTGAAATTAATGTAAATATTTTTTTTATTATTTTTAAAATATATTATTTTTTTAGCAAATATGAGTTATAATAAATAATGTATTTATTATAAGGAGGTAATTTTGTGAAACCTAGTATTTTTTC
>JAUZPN010000021.1 GCA_030705885.1 Bacillota bacterium
TGCTGGTTTACTTGCTTTATTTTACTCTGTTTAATTTTCAAAGACCATTTTTTCTTCGCTGTCATCTGACAGCTTTTATATCTTACCACTTATTTTTTTCTTTGTCAACAACTTTTTTTATTTTTTTCAAAATCTTTTTTTAAGATTTTTAAGTTGTTTTCAAAGCTTAAGTAGTTGTCCCATTTTACTTCTGCATGTGTTTAAATATATTGTTGAATAAAACTATCTCTAAACTGCTTTTGCATTTCAATGCATTTGTTTCAACAGAACGTTCTCTATGTTATCACATTTTTCGACAGATTCTTTACAATAATACTTTATAATATTAAATTATCATTAAAACTCTTTAATTTACTTAATAATTTAATATATTTCTTATATTGATACACTTGGATAAGTATATGTAAATAAAACTTTTTATACTTTTCATAAGCACATTTATCTCCAATAAATTTCTAAAGAACAATTAATAATAATTTTCTTCCAATCGTTAAAAAATCTATAAATTTGAACTTTGATATTTGAACTTTATACTTTAGTTAGAAAATAGCTTGTAACTATTCTTATCTGTGGTTATGCTGCGACTAACATAGGTGGTTAATTAAGTAGAACTTTGTTACCGTGGATAGTATATTATGATATGAATATGTGCCATAATAAAAAGCACCTACCATAAGTAGATGCTTTTTATTACCTTTTCAAGGAATTCACTATACTCATAACTTTTTATTATTACTACTTTAATAGAAGTTTTAGGTTATCTTCTAAATAATATACATAACTTAATCGAAATACTGCTCAGTATATGAAGATACTGCACCTGTTCCTCCCAATATGGTTAAAGAAGTAATATTAACACTGTCTAAATATTGTTTCTGCTCATTTGCTGATCCATTATCTATTAATAATATAGGTGCATTTAGTTTAGCTGCTAATACTCCTCCTGCAATGCCATCAGGAAAATTAACTCCAGTAGCTAATACACAATTGTTTGTACTTAATCCAAAATACTTCATTACCTGCTGAGATGTACTATATCTATTTTGTCCAGAAATTCTTATTATATTTTGATCTCCAATATTAGGTTCTAATGATTTAACATCACTTATTATTTGTGGTTTTAAAACACCTTCGCCTCCAATTAAATAAACTTGACTTGGTGAAATTTCACTTATCATATCTTGCGCTGACTTTGATAATCCTTCTGAATTAGTTAAAATAATAGGCCATCCTTTTATAGCTGCTATACTTGATATACTTAAAGAATCAGGAAAATCATTAGCAGTTGCAAGAATTACAGGAGTTCCTTTTTGTACATTTAATTGTTGTTCTATAGCTTTATTTGTACCAAATCTATCTTGTCCTTCAAGTCTAGTAAACTTTGAAAATCCTTTATTTGTAAGGTAATCTACTATATTCTGACTTACTGCACCTTTTCCTCCTAGTATATATATGTTACCACTCTTGTCTAGTTTGCTTTCAATGTAATCTAATGTTACTTTGCTGCTGTTTAAATCTTTACCTACAAGTAATATAGGTGCATTTAATTTAGAAGCAAGCACATTTCCTGTTAAGGAATCAGGGAAATCATCTCCTGTAGCAATAATTACATTTTGAAGTGTCCCGCTATTATAAGCACTAGCAATCTTAACAGAAGTGTCATATCTATTTTGACCAGATATTCTTGAAACTGAATATTTTGATGTAGAATTACCACTCCAGCCAGCTAGTTTAGCAAATAATGCCCAAGCTGCATAAGCTTTAAGATTTCCGTTAAGAGGCTGAGAATGTGCAGTTGAAGTTTCAAACCAGTCAACACCTAATGTATGTTTATCCTGCCATTGTATAGCCCAGTTTCCACCTGTGTAATCACAACCATCAGTAGCATTTTTTGATAGGTACTCATTGCCATCAGGATCATAGCTTTCAATATCTGCAAAATCATAAAGTATCTTATTATTTTTCTTAACATAATCTCTAATTTGATTATTTCTCTGATTCAAGTTTCCATCTATTCCGCTTCCATCTAAGTGACCAGTCATGTAAACAAACTTTACATTTGGAAATTCATTTTCTAAACTATTCATTGCACTTAGGTACGCATTAATATTTACTTCTGTAGAACTGGAAACTTCCCCACACCAAGACCACATCATAACGTTTACTTCTGGATGTGATTTTAGATATTTTTCAGTATCTTCATTCCAACTGCTTGTATCAGGATTACTAAGGTT
Organism: Bacillota bacterium; assembly: GCA_030705885.1. Lineage (GTDB taxonomy): Bacteria > Bacillota > Clostridia > Clostridiales > Clostridiaceae > JAUZPN01. The sequence goes on from JAUZPN010000021.1 coordinate 2,235, forward strand.
AGCAGAGCCAAATGGACAATCTATTAGTTGAAGTTTATTAGTTTCTTTATCTGCTGAGAAACTATACTGTGTTCCTGCAAAACCGACAAGATCAGTCATTCCAGAAACAAGCTGACTACCATGCGATGTGTGTTCATAAGCAATAACTAGCTTGTCCTTTGCTGCATCAATCCAATTTGATGGTATCTTTCTGAAATTTGGAAGTCCTGTACTCTTATGATCCACTATAATTGGAGAACTAAGAGTTTCCGCCGATGCTTGTTGTGTAAAAATAGATTCTTTTACACCCTGCTTCTGTACTCCTGAATTTAGAATTAATGATGACTGAAAAATACTTAAAGCCAAAATTAATACCATAGTTTTTTTTAATCTTTTTAACATATGTTCATTCCCCCCTGAAACTTTTATTATTCTTTTAATATTATTATATATTATATTTTAAAAATACGGAATATGTTTTTGAAAAATAATAAATCTAACGATATATTTATTATGCGGTATTTTACAAAGTATACTAAGTTTAGTATTTTAATTAGTGATTTGAATAAATAAACATAAGGTTTTTTAGTTGAGAGTGGAGAATGGAGAGTTGAGAGTTATATTAGTTTTTCTCCAGTAGTATTGAAGGAAAAAACATTTACTATAATATTTCAACTGTATTTATAGAATTTTAGAAAAGTATAATATGATTTACATTCAAAAAAATAAAAAAGCAGTTCAATAGAACTGCTTTTGGTGGAGATAAGGGGATTCGAACCCATGACCCCCTGCTTGCAAGGCAGGTGCTCTCCCAACTGAGCTATACCCCCATATGTTATTTTTAATCTGCAAACATTTCGTTCACAAACCTTACTCAGATATATTATCATGATTAATTTATATTGTCAACAACTTTTTTATTTTTTTTATATTTGACAACTCTTAAATTATCAAATATAATATTAATTAATAATTAGAAAGCATATGGGTGGATATTATGTTGAACTTACTTAAGCAGACAATTGAATTAAATACTTATTATTTTAACTTTTACTGGGGCTATTTCTTTTTTAGCGCTGGTTATTTTACTTTGAAAAATAATAAATATTTAAATTTCAACCTAAGAAGTTCTACAAATGATATTTTTGCCACAGCATGATATTATTTAACAATGTAATTTTGGGAGATTCTTAGTAGAATCTCCTTTTATTTTTGCTTAAAACTGTGCTTACTAACTATCAATATATAAAGGGAGGCCTATCTATGGTAATTGTAATGAAACCGACAGCATCAGAGGAATCAATTCAAAATATGGTAAGTAAAATCGAAAATCTTCACTGTAAAGTTCATATCTCACAGGGTGAAAACTATTGTATTCTCGGTATTATAGGAGAAACAAGCAAAATAAATGCAGACCAAATCGAAGCTTATGACAGTGTTGAAAAGGTTATATATGTTCAGCATTCTTTTAAACTTGCAAGCAGATTATTTCATCCTGAAGATACTATCGTTACTGTTGATAATGTTAAAATAGGCGGTGGTAATTTAGGCATAATGGCAGGTCCTTGTGCTGTTGAAAGTGAAGATCAATTATTAACTATTGCAAAATTAGTTAAAGAAAGTGGTGCTAATCTGCTGCGTGGAGGTGCTTATAAACCAAGAACTTCTCCTTACAGCTTTCAAGGCATGGAGGAAGAAGGTTTAAAGCTTCTTAAAAAAGCTAAAGAAGCAACTGGTCTTCCAATAGTTACTGAAGTTATGGACACAGAAACCTATGATATAGTAGCAAAATATGCTGATATTGTTCAAATTGGAGCTAGAAACATGCAAAACTTCCCCCTACTAAAAAAAGTAGGTAAAGGAACTGTTCCTGTCCTTTTAAAGAGAGGTCTAGCGGCTACTATTGAAGAACTTCTTATGGCAGCTGAATACATTATGTCTGAAGGTAATCAAAATGTTATTCTTTGTGAAAGAGGCATCAGAACCTTTGAAACATATACAAGAAATACTCTAGATTTAAGCGCAGTCCTAGCTGTAAAAGAACTCAGCCATCTGCCAATTATAGTTGATCCAAGCCATGCTTCTGGAAAATGGGCTATGGTAGAACCTCTTTCTAAAGCAGCTATTGCTGTAGGTGCAGACGGTCTTGAAATTGAAGTTCATAACAATCCTGAGCAGGCAGTCTCTGATGGTGCTCAGTCATTAAAACCAGGAAAATTTGATCATCTTATGAAATCAGTTAGGACTATTGCTGAGATAACTGATAAAAAAATATAAATCTATCACCCTTTTGTAATCTCCTGAATATTATAAAATCAAACCAATTAAATTCAGGAGATTACTATGCAGATTTTATCAGCTTTTTTATTTGCATTTTCCGCAAATGTAGATAATCTAGCAGTAGGAGTAACTTATGGTATAAGAAAATTAAAAATCGGATTATTAAACAGCATAATAATAGCTTTTATGTCTTGCTTAGGTACATTTATATCTATGCTGTTAGGTAAAATTATATGTAAATTTGTACCTATAAATATTACTGATGCTATAGGGAGTTTTTTACTTATAGGACTAGGTGTGTGGAGCATATATGAATCTGAAAAACCATTACCAAATAGCGATAATAATGATAAGCGCAGTGATCATTACAAGCTTCTAAGTTATGATGAACTCTTAAACGAACCAGAAAAAGCAGATTTGGACAATTCGGGTTTTATAGATTTAAAAGAATCTGTAATGCTTGGTATTGCTTTAGCATTTAACAACATGGGTATGGGTATTGGAGGAAGTATTATTGGTTTAAACATACTTCTTACTTCAATTTTAACTTTTGTATTAAGTTTAGTATTTATTTCTTTAGGGTGCTATTTAGGCAAAAAAATTACTTCATCACATTTAGGAAAACTTTCTGGAATAATAGCTGGATTTTTAATAATGTCATTAGGGATATATGAATTACTAAAATAAAATATAAAATTACACGTAAAAAAAAAGCAGCAATGCTGCTTTTTTTAATTTTCAAGAAAATCAATAATATTATTAATAGGTTCTCCTGGAGGCACTATTGGAAATACTTTATCATCATGGTCAATCATACACTCTATAAGTATTGGTTCATTTAAACTTAATGCTTTACTTAATACCTGTTCCACCTGACTATTGTCAGTTATTCGAACAGCATGTATATTATAAGCATTTGCAAGTTTTACAAAATCAACATCATCTGTAAGAGTAGTATGAGAAAATCTGCTGCCATAAAATAAATCCTGCCACTGTCGTACCATTCCAAGACAATGGTTATTAAAAATCAATTGAACTAACGGAATTTTATACTTAGATATTGTTGCAAGCTCTATAGAATTCATTTTAAAGCTTCCATCTCCAGCTACATTAATAACCTTATAACCTGTTTTACCAAAACTAGCACCTATCGCTGCACCCAAACCATAACCCATGGTTCCTAGTCCCCCAGATGATATAAAAGTTCTAGGCTTAGTGAAAGTATAAAATTGTGCTGCCCATATCTGATTTTGACCTACTTCCGTAGTAATAATGCAATTTCCATTACTTATATCATAAAGCTTCTGCATAACAAACTGCGGGCTCAGGCTTCCATTATTTACATACTTCAAAGGATATTCTTGTTTCCACTGCTTAATTTGCTCATTCCAATTATTTTCCTGTCTATTATCTACAATCTGATTTAAACGCTTCAGTATTCCATTTACATCACCACATATAGGAATCTGTGCATCTACATTTTTGCCAAATTCTGAAGGATCTATATCAATATGTATAACCTTAGCATTCACAGCAAAACTTCCAAAATCGCTTACAACTCTATCACTGAAACGAGCTCCTATAGCAATCATTAAATCACATTTTGACATTGCATAGTTTGAACATCTGGTTCCATGCATCCCTACCATCCCCATATAGTAAGGATGATTACCTGGAAAACATCCAAGTCCCATAAGTGAACATGCAACAGGAGATTTGACTTTTTCAGCAAACTTCAAAAGTTCATCCTGTGCTCCTGATATATTTACACCCCCACCTGCATATATAACAGGTCTCTCACTTTTATTAATAGCATCCGCTATCATGTCATAATTTAATTCTACTTCTTTATTGTATGCAATCAGCTTACTGCTCGCAGTTGGATTTAATGAAGAATCAATAACTGCTTTTTCATACTCAATCATTGAAGTTTGAATATCTTTAGGTATATCTATAACTACAGGACCCGGTCTACCTGAACGTGCTATTCTAAAGGCTTCTCTGATAATCTCAGGAAACTTTGATGCTTCTGTAACTATATAATTCTTTTTTGTTATAGAACCAGTAATATCAGTAAAATTTACTTCTTGAAAAGAATCTTTTCCTAATAAAGCACGAGAAACCTGACCAGTAAATACGACTAAAGGTACTGAGTCCAAATATGCTGTTGCTATTCCAGTAACAGTATTTGTAGCTCCAGGTCCAGAAGTAGCTATTACAACACCAACTTTTCCTGTTGCTCTAGCATAACCATCCGCAGCATGTGTAGCTCCCTGCTCATGAGCTGTTATAATATGAGTAATCTTATTATCAGCTTCATATTTATATAGTGCATCATAAATAGGAAGAACTGCACCACCAGGATAACCAAAAATAATATCAACATTTTGTTCTAACAAACACTCTACTAATACTTCTGCACCGACTAACTTCATGATTAAATATTTACCTCCCTAAAACTGTCAAAAACCTATATATATTATATTTTAAGCCCCCAACTCATTAATATAATTTATTTTTTCTGCCAAGACATCATTTTTCTAAGATCAGCTCCAACTTTTTCAAGTAAAGTTTCGCTTTCTCTTCTTCTTACAGCATTAAAGTTTGGACGGTTGATTTTATTTTCAAGAAGCCAATTTTTTGCAAATGTTCCATCTTGAATTTCTGTAAGTACTTTCTTCATTTCTTTCTTAGTTTCATCAGTAACTAATCTTTTTCCAACACAATAATCACCATATTCAGCAGTATCACTTATAGAATATCTCATGAAATTAAATCCACCTTGGTTGATTAAGTCAACAATAAGTTTCATTTCGTGAATACATTCAAAATAAGCATTTTCTGGCTGATATCCAGCTTCTACAAGAGTATCAAAACCAGCTTTCATAAGAGCTGTAACTCCTCCACAAAGAACTGCCTGTTCTCCAAATAAATCTGTTTCAGTTTCTTCTCTAAATGTAGTTTGAAGAATTCCTGCTCTTGATCCGCCAATTCCTTTTGCATATGCTAATGCATAATCTTTAGCTTTTCCTGTATAATCTTGATGAATAGCTATTAAATCAGGTACTCCCCTTCCTTCTAAGTATTGACTTCTAACTGTATGTCCAGGTCCCTTTGGAGCTACCATAAATACATCTACATTCTTTGGTGGTACAATTTGTCCAAAATGAATATTGAAACCATGTGCAAAAACTAATGCATTTCCTTCTTCAAGATTTGCTTCTATGCTGTCTTTATATAATTGTGCTTGTTTTTCATCTGGAATAAGTATCATAATGATATCTGCCTCTTTAGCAGCTTCCCCTGATTCTAAAACTTTAAGTCCTGCTGCTTGTGCTTTTTCCCAAGACTTGCTTCCTTTATAAAGACCAATTCTTACATCTACACCACTGTCTTTAAGATTTAATGCATGTGCATGACCTTGGCTGCCATAACCAATTACAGCTACCTTTTTTCCTTTTAGTAATTCTAAATTAGCATCTGAATCATAATACATTTTTGCCATTTTTATTTTCCTCCTATATTTTGAAAAAAATTTATTTTAACTGCATAAGAGTGCAGCTACGAGCTATTTTATACTATTCTCAGTCACAATTTTCCTCTTAACTTCTAAATTAAACTTTACTCTGCCCCATTCACAAATTAAGTTGGACTAAATGTATTCGCGAAAAGTATATTACAACATAAAAAAAACAGACTACTCCTTTCTGGAGCGAAAGCCTGTCGCGGTACCATCCAAATTTTGTACTTAATCATATAACGGCATTACCGGCACAGCCTACTATCATTTCAGCCTGCAACTCGAGGGTGATATTCAGAATTTAATAGTTTATGGGCTTTCACCTTACCCCACTCTCTTTGAAATATTATACTTCTTACTTTTCCCTGTCATAATTATTATTGAGTGTAGTTTATCACCTATTATTATATATGTCAACATTTTTTTTGATTATTCTATACTTTTCTCAAGTACTAAGTTATAATTTAATTGTTCAAATTATTACTATTATTTTAAGGAAGTGCTATAATTATGTTATATGCAAACATGTTGTTAAACTGTAAACTCTGTCCTAGAAACTGCAATATAAATAGGCTTAATGATGAATATGGATTTTGCAGAAGCGGGAAAAATGTTAAACTTGCAAAAGTCTCTCTTCATCATTGGGAAGAACCATGTATATCAGGCAGTAAAGGCTCAGGAACAGTGTTCTTCTCAAATTGCAATTTAAAATGCGTTTTCTGTCAAAATCATAATATAAGTCAAGAAAACACAGGAGCAGAAGTTTCTATAGAACGCTTAAGTAAAATATTTTTAGAACAGCAAAACCATGGTGCTCATAATATTAATTTGGTCACTCCAACACATTATGTACCACAGATAATTGAAGCCATAAAACTTTCTAAAGAAAATGGGCTGAATATTCCGCTGCTCTATAATAGTAATGGTTATGAAAATATGGAAACTATAAAAGCATTAAATGGATACATTGATGTTTACCTCCCAGATTTAAAATATTTTGATGATAAATATGCAGTAAAATACTCCTTTGCTAATGATTATTTTAATAAAGCCTCAAAAGCGATAACTGAAATGGTTAAGCAAACAGGTGAATGTATATTTAATTCAGAAGGTGTAATACAAAAAGGTGTTATAATAAGGCATATGATGATTCCTGGTCTGCTTTTCGACTCTAAAAAAATTATAGATTTTATATATAATACCTTTGGTGATACTGTTTATGTCAGCATTATGAACCAATATACTCCAATGTTTAATGCAGAAAACTATCCTGAAATAAATAAACCTGTAAACTCTAAACATTATGAGAGTTTTATAGATTATGCATCATCAATTGGTATAAAAAACGGCTTTATTCAAGAAAGTGAAGCTTCATCAAAATCTTTCATACCTGAATTTGACCTAAGTGGTGTTTTAGACGATAAAAATAAAATTTAAATTAGGAGATGTGTTTTATTTATGCTATCAATTATTTTATCTTGTGCCCTATTTATTATACTCATTACTATAACTTGTTTAGATATAGCAAAAATATTATCATTGCAAAATAAACACTTTATGTATCTTTATCTCATATTTGCTCCACATATTGCACTAATTCTACACATTTTAAATAAATACAACAGTGGTTTAAAAATTAATACAGTAATTAAATGGATTATTTTTTCTGAAATAATTATTTTCAACTTATATATTTTTATTAAAGTAAATATATTCCCAATTGCAAAAAAACAAATTAATAAAATTAGATTAAATATAATGTTAGGCGGACGACAGCTTGTATTTTACGGACTTTATTCAGCATTTATTCAAATTCCTTTATATTTATTTTATATTCACTTAAAACAAGCTTTGTCAATTCCTGAAAATATTTTTATTACAAACATTGTGATTGCCGTTTTAACTATTTTAACTCTGCTTCTAAATGGAATGCTTCGTATTTTGCTGACTTCAAGAAGACTAAATATAATAAAAAGATACATTATAGCTTCATTGTCAATTATACCAATTATAAATATTCCTGTAATGTTGTATGCCTGCCATACTGCTAATTTAGAATATGATCATGAATGCTATAAAGTCATTAATCATGAAGCACGAGTTGATTCACAAATATGTAAAACAAAATACCCTCTCGTATTAGTTCACGGTGTTGGATTTAGAGATTTAAGATATCTAAATTATTGGGGAAGAATACCTAAAGAATTAATCCGTAATGGTGCAGAAATTTATTATGGAAATCAAGAGGCATGGGGTACTACTGAATATAACGCAAATGACATTAAAAATAAAATACTTGAAATAATAAAGGAGACAGGCTGTGAAAAAGTAAATATAATAGCCCATTCAAAAGGCGGCTTAGATGCACGTTATATGGTCAGCAAATTAGATATGGGCAAATATGTTGCATCATTATCATTGATATCCACACCTCATAGAGGCTGTAAATTTGTAGATTATGCCTGCAAAATACCTGACAGAATTTATAAAGCAATAGCAAAATTTATGAATAACCGTTATAGATCTTTGGGAGATAAAAACCCAGACTTTTATACTGCAAGCAGACAATTTTCAACTCAATATAGTAAAATTTTTAATGAAAATGTACCAGATGTTGATAATGTTTACTATCAAAGCTATGCTACAGTAGTCAGAAATTTTTTTAGTGATTATGTAGTCTGTATTCCATACCTTCTTCTAAAATTTACAGAAGGCGAAAATGATGGTTTAGTATCGATTGATTCAGCAAAATGGGGTGAATTTAAAGGAGTACTAAGTAATAAACACGGACGGGGTATTTCTCATGGAGATATTATTGATTTAAGGCGAGATGACTACCATGGATTTGATGTAATTGAAAAATATGTTGAAATTGTATCTGAACTTAAAAATAAAGGATTTTAGAAATATACTATCTTCAATCACAAAGTTCCACTTAATTTATAAAATAAGCTTTTCCTGCTATCATTTATAAATTAAATGGAACTAAATGTACTTCATCACATGCTATCAGTTTGCATATTTATGTTTTATCTTGACAATATTTTTCCTAACTCGTAAGCTTCTTTTAACTGTGCATCTGTTGGTGCTTCCTTAACTGCTAATTGGCTAATTACATTAAATCCATAGTCTGTCATAGTATCTTTCCATTTTTTTAAGAACTCACCATTATCCCAGCCATATGAGCCAAAAAGAATAATAGGCTTTTTATTATTAGGTAAATTTTTAAACTCTTTTATGAATGGTTCCATTTCATCCTGTTCAATTTGATTATTATCCATAGATGGACTTCCAAATGCAACAGCATCTGAATTTATAACATCTTCTATTTTTGCATCTTGCACAAGTTTAATTATAGTATCAGCTCCTGCATCTTTTGCTCCATTATAGATTTTATCTGCAATTGCTTCTACATTTCCAGTATCAGACCAATATATCACAGCTACCTTTTTCATTTTACCTACCTCTTTTCTTAATATTAATGATTTATTATTTGCTCAATATCTTAATATTATACTTTCCTAAGTGCACTATACTATGTTCGGTCACAAAGTTCCACTAAATTTTTAAAATAAGCTTCTCTCCGCTATCATTTATAAATTAAGTGGAACTAAATGTAACGAACAAAGTATAAGTTAATTATTCAAAATATTGATAATAATAACATTGAATTCTGCCATTATAAAGTTTTCTATTCTTATCTGATTGCTTGCCAAAACATTTTTCAAAATCTTCAAAAGAAGTTATTACAAAATAAGACCACTTATCTAGCTTTTGAAAAACTGCTCCCATAGTCCTGTATAAACCTTCTAAGTCCTTAACATCTCCAAGTCTTTCACCATAAGGTGGATTAGTTATAATAAAACCATATTTTTTACTGCTGCTGAAATCTTTCATATCAAGCTTCTGAAATGCAATATTGTCAGCCACACCAGCTTTAACAGCATTTTGCCTTGCAGTTTTAAGTATTCTTTGGTCGATATCTGAAGCAAGGATTCTAAAGTCAGTGCTATTAATTGATTTTCTTGCATGCTTTCTGACATCATCCCATATGTTTTTAGGTATAAACTCCCACTGTTCTGCTGCAAAATTTCTTTTAAGTCCAGGAGCAATATTTCTTCCAATCATAGCTGCTTCAATAGCAATTGTACCAGAACCACACAATGGATCTGCTAAAATTCTAGTTGCATCCCATTCACTTAATAATACTAAAGCTGCTGCTAATGTTTCCTTCATAGGGGCATCACCTGCAAACTCCCTGTATCCTCTCTTATGTAAACCTGCACCTGATGTATCCATGGTAAGTGTTACAGTATCTTTAAGTATTGCTACTTCAATTTTGTATTCTGCACCGCTTTCAGGATAAGTATCTCTTCTATATTTTCTTTTCATTGCCTGAACAACTGCTTTTTTAACTATAGACTGGCAATCTGGAACGCTGAAAAGCGTTGATTTTACTGACTTTCCAATTACATGCATAAAACCTGTTATTGGTATTATATCCTCCCATTTTATCGCCAATGTCCCTTGAAATAATTCTTCAAAAGTTTCAGCTTTAAATTCACCCATTTTTATAAGAATTCTGTCTGCAGTTCTTAACCATATATTACAGGTAACTATATCCATTTCATCACCTTGAAAAATCACTTTACCATTTTCTATAGTTAAATCCTCATATCCTAACTCATTCAACTCATTTGCTACTACTTTTTCAATACCAAAAGTTGAGGTTGCTATTAATGTATATTCCATTTTCTTCTCTCCCTCATTTATAAATTATAACAAGATATTTTATTATTAATATTTTATCATTAATATGATACCATTGTTATATTATCATGGCAATATTTATAGCCTTATTATTTCCATAAATAAGGTTTGACATACCATATATGAAAATGTATTATATAAATAATACTCAATTAAGGAGGCGATGTAAATTAATACAAATAATAATTTAAAAAAGGTCAAGCTTAAAAATTTAATAGTTTTATTTTTAATAGTTGCAGTATCTGCAGCAATTGTAAGTGTAGTATTACTTAAAAGAAAAACGTTTACACTAATATTAAATGGAAATTCACAAAAGCAAGTTACATATAAAAATACTGTTGAACAAGCTCTAAATGAAATAGGAATCACTGTTCATAAAAAAGATGCACTATCAGTTAATTTGAATTCACAATTAGTCAATAAAGAAACCATTTCACTAAAACAAGCTATCCCTGTGCAATTAATAGTTGGCGGAAATAAAATATCAATAGAATCTTCTGAAAATAATGTTGATTCACTTTTAAAATCAGAAGGATTTACTCTTAATACTTTAGATAAAGTTACTCCTTCTAAAGATACAAAGCTGACTAAAGATATGAAAGTTGAAGTTATCAGGGTAACTGTAAAAACATTTACTGAATCTACTGACATTGATTATAACACTGTTGTAAAAACCGACAGCACTTTAGATAATACAAAGAAGATAGTAAAACAGGATGGAGAAAAAGGAATCCATAAAACCACAACGGAAGTAGTATATGAAAATAATAAAGAAGTTTCAAGAAAGGTTACAGATAATGTAATTTCAAAAGCACCTGTAGATAAAATAATTGTACAAGGTACATATCCAGTAATGCCTGTATCAAGAGGCGGAGATAAACTTCCATATACAAAAGTACTTGATATGCGTGCAACTGCTTATAGCGGTACTAGGGGTAAAACCTATACTGCTTCAGGAAGAGCTGCAATTAGAGATATTAATGGATACAGCACTATTGCAGTGGATCCTTCAGTTATTCCATATGGAACAAAGCTTTTTATTCCTGATTACGGTTTTGCGATAGCAGCTGATTCAGGTACTGCCATAATTGGAAATACAATAGATGTATACTTTGAATCTTATAGTGAAAGTACTAAATGGGCTGTAAAAAATGTAAAAGTATATATTTTACAATAAAAATAAAAACAAGCTTCAGATTTAATTCTGGAGTTTGTTTTTTTAATATGATCTATATCTTTCATATTTTTTTTTCATTTTTGAGTTCATACTATCAAATGAATCATTTATTACTTTATGAAAATCTAATTCCATTTTTGTTGATGCATCCTCAAAAGTTTTTGAATTATAAATAAAATATTTAGGTAAGTTATATAAAGATTTTATTAATAGATATGCTTTATTTGAATTAATGAATAGCTTATGATTAACCAATTTCATTAATTCTTTCATTAATTCTTTCATCAAGCTGATAATTATTATATCTTTTTTACTATTAATTTCTGTTTGCATATCATAAAAAGTATTATTATTAATTTTATGTAATAAATTAATTTGAACAGAATAATTTCGAGCAATTTTTATATCTTCTCTGCATAACTCATCAAAATAATTTAGAACATCTTTATCACCATCTGTAAAAGGATTTATTTCCATTCTACCAAGGATTTTTTGCCATAAATCAATTTGTATTTTTAATGTTTTTTTATAACTATTTTTCCGTAATTGAGTATTTATTCTACACTTTTCATATGAAAAACCACTGTATAAAATCTGTGCATACAAACTATTTTTTCTCATAATACTTCATCCTTATCATAAATAGTATGTTTATATTTTACCTTATTTAATTATTTTTATTATTTGTTTAAAATATATATTCAAATTAATTATCGTATATTCTACATTTTTCTTGATTTGTTTTTTGAAATTATATTATTAAATTTATCAAAAACAAAAAAACATAAGCTTTTTTAAAGCTTATGTTTTTTTATTTTCAGAACTTTATTATTATTTGAGCATATATCCTAGTAAATAAATATCATACTCATTTAGCATCCTGGGCAAACGGTACATGGACTTTTAGGAACTAATACAGTCTTTAATTCAAGTCCATTTCCATTATTTTCACTATTAGATAAAATAATAAACCCTTTAAATTCTTCAATTAAATCTTTATCAATATAAAAAGTGAGTTCATTTATTTTCTCTATAATGTCATTTTGCTGCTCTTCTCCCCTGTCAATATTAAATACAGCACCACTGCAGTTTTTACCAATATAACTGATTCTTAAATTGTAATCCGACATATTACAGTTATCTAAAAAAGTTTTAAATTCATTGTACCCCTCTTGACTAATCTGAATGTTTTTCACTTATAACACCCCCAAATTTCAAATGACACTTTTTTAATACCAAGCAGTTTCTATTGATATATTAAATTAATTGTTTTAAGATATTTATTAATTTTATATTATTATATCATTATTATTGATAATTTTCAATAAGCAAATTTTCTAGATATAAACCTCCACTTGGTGATTTCCATCTTCAAAATTAGGGACTATACCATCAATCATTTCTTTTCCATCTACATATACACCTTTACTTTCAGATCGTTTGACTTCAATATAATACTTGCATTCCTTATTAGTATATTCTATTTTGTAACCTTGCCACCAAGATGGTATACATGGCTCTACAACAAATCCTTTTCCTTCTTTTAATTTGAAACCCAATATTCCTTGAAGACCAGTTCTATACATCCATCCTGATGAACCAGTATACCAGCTCCATCCGGCTCTTCCTTCATGAGGTTCCTTTGCATAAACATCTGCAGACATAACATAAGGTTCAGCTTTATACCTCTCACATTCAATCCTTGAGTTAGTATGATTAACTGGATTTATCATATTAAATATTTTAACAGCTTTGTCGCCATAACCAAGCTCTGCCATAGCAAGTATAACCCAAATAGCCGCATGGGTATACTGACCTCCATTTTCCCTAACTCCCGGAACATAACCTTTAATATATCCTGGCTCTAAAGCAGAATTATTAAAAGGAGGTGTTAATAGCAGTACTAATCCTTTATCTTCCTTAATCAGATAATTTTCAAGTGCATTAATGGCTTCTCTAGCTCTAGATTCTTTTGCTGCCCCTGATATTACTGCCCAAGATTGTGATATAGAATCTATCTGACATTCATCATTTTCTGAAGACCCTAATGGCATTCCATTATCAAAATATGCCCTTCTATACCATCCTCCATCCCAAGCATTTTCCTCTAAATTATCTTTTATGAAATTCTGCATTTCATCATATTTTATAAATCTTTCTTCATCATTTTTATATTTGCATATACTCTTAAAATCATTTAGTATGCTGAATAAGAACCAACCCAGCCATACACTTTCTCCTTTTCCTTCATTTCCTACAGTACTCATACCATCATTCCAATCACCACTGCCCATTAATGGTATGTTATGTTTTCCAAATCTTAATGATAGATCAATGGCCTTTATACAGTGTTCATAAATACTGCCTTCAACATTTGCAGGCAGCACTATATTATATCTTTCATCTTCACCTTCTTTTAAAGGTTCATCCTTAAGATAATTAGCTTTTTCATCTAAAACACTATAATCTCCTGTATTTTGAATATAATCTATAACTACATATGGGAGCCACAATAAGTCATCCGAAAATCTAGTTCTAATTCCACTATTAACTCCTGGATGCCACCAATGCTGTACATCACCTTCAAGATACTGTCTTGAAGCACTATATATTATCTGTTTTTTTGTTAATTCAGGCTTTAAAATACTCATAGCCATAACATCCTGAAGCTGATCTCTAAACCCATAAGCTCCACCAGATTGATAAAATGCCGTTCTTGCCCAATATCTGCAAGATATTGTCTGATAAATAAGCCATCCATTCATAATTAAATTCATAGTTTCATCTGGAGTTTTAACTTTTATAATGCCAAGAAGTTCCTGCCAATATTTTTTAGTGTTATCAAGTTCAACAAAAGAATTCTCTGCATTTTCATATTTAGAAATAATATTATTTATTTCTTCTATGCTTTCATCCTCACCTAAAAGTATAATAATATTTTTCTCTTCTCCACTATTTAAATTTATTTTTGCCTCTGCTGCTAAGCATGGATCTAAACCTGAACCTACTTCATCTGACAAACTGTCTTTTCTCATTGAAGATGGATTTGACAATAATCCATCTCTTCCAATAAATTCACTTCTATTTCCTGTGAATTTTTCTTCATTACCATTTATTATTTTTAAATAAGCATACATTTTTCCAAAGTGTTCGCTATATGGATTTTGACCATATATATATTTTTTTTCTTCATTTAAATAAGTTGAAATATATTGAGCTGTCTGTTGTGGTGCAACACCCAATACTAATTCAGCATAGTATGATACTGACAATTTTCTTTGACTTGTTGTGTTGTTTTTGAGGCTTATAATGCATATTTTAACATTTTCATCCATTGGAACAAACATTGTCATTTTACCAATAATGCCATGTGCTGAATGTGAAAAGTTTGAATAACCAAAACCATGCTCAATTACATACTCCCCATCATCTCTAACAGGCTTTGGAGATAAGCTCCAAAATTCTTTTGTATCTTCATCTTTAATGTATAAACCCTCTGATACACTATCTGTTATCCAGTCATTATGCCAAGTTGTTATTTTATTTTCTCTGCTGTTTTTATACCAAGTATATGCTGAACCGCTTTCAGATACATGAAATCCAAAATTACCATTAGAAATTACATTAATCCATGGAGCTGGGGTGTTATTATAACTTTTTAATATTATTACATATCTATTTTCTTCTAGGTCAAATCCTCCAAATTCATTAAAGTATTCTAACTTTTTATCATATGACTTTTCAACTTCTAAAATATCATATTTTTTCTCTTTAACAGGACTTTGTAAAACATTATCTTTATATTTTAATATTCTGCTATTTTTAATTTGACTGGATATACCTTTATTATTACTATCGATAACTATTCTTGAGATAGAAATCAAAAGTTCTATAACATCAGAAGACATAGTGCTTTTATTATAATGAAAAACTCCTCCCTGTTTATTTTGCTTATCTCGGGCATGACTAGAACTTATTATATCTCTTATTGCGCCATTTAATTGTTCTAGATAATTAGTTTCTTCTAGATTAACTATTACAAGATCTACCTTTAAGCCTTTTATACTCCAATATTCATGTGCATTTAAAACTTGCCTTACTAAATCTTTATCCTTTTCCTGTCTCACAATAAGCAAAACTATAGGAATATCTCCAGAAATACCATAACACCATAAATCCTTCTGATAATTTTTTATATTTTTAATATATTGGCTTCTATCTTTAAGCATTGGACTAATAAATAATATCTTTGAAGCCATTATCTGATATAAATTTGCCTGATTAGACTTTATACCAAGGTACTTCATTTCAACTTGACTTTGAGTCCAAGAAAGTTCAAATACCCTATTAATATTTTGCATTTCTCTATACTTTCGTGCTATATTCTCCGCTTCTTGTGCACTATCTGCCACTGCTAATGCAAATGCAATCTTGCAAGTCTCTCCAGGACGAATTTTCACTCTTCTCCTCATGCTAATTATAGGGTCAAGAACAGCCCCAGCTGTATTATTGAGCGGGGTTTCATTTTCCATAGCTGATGGGTTAGAAATATCTCTCCCTCTTCCTATAAAATTAACTCTGCTAGTTTCATAAGACAAAGCACCTGCAGTTTCACCTTCTATTGCCATAACCTGCATAACATAAGGTGATTTTTGATTTTTAGCTCTTGCTCTTCTATTTGCAACTATGCATCCTATACTCTCTAAATATTCTGTTTTAATAAATAAATTACTGAATGCAGGATGAACTAAATCTGCACTATATTGTGCTAGTGTTACTTCACAATAACTTGTTACTTCAATTATTCTGCTGTGTTCACTGTGATTTGTTATAGATACCCTTCTAACTTCTGTATTATCTTCGCTAGACACAGCAATTTCTGTATAAGTGCTTATATTTCCATCTTTTCTTTTAAATTCTGCTTTGTCTAATAAAAATGTAACTTCATAATTTTCTCCTTCATACTTACATGGTTGAAAAGTTGTACTCCAATATTCATTAGAATTTAAATTTTTAATAAATATATACATACCACCTGAATCTAAAGTAACATCTTCTTTCCATCTATATAACATTACATCATTAATTTTACTGTAGCCGCTTCCTCCATTAGTAATCATTAAGGAATATTCGCCATTAGACAGCAGATGCGTTTCTGGTATTTCAGTAAGTGCAGTACTATATTTTCTTGCAACAATATCCTCTTTTTCAGTAACTAAATCAGCAGTTTCAATTTTCTGATCTCTATCATATATAATAGTTTTAGAAACTTTTTCTTGTAATAACAACTCTGTAGCTTTTACATCTGGTATTTTATGAAATCTTTCTTGAAAAATATTATTGTTAAGTACATTATCAAGAGCCATTAAACTCATCCCTTCATGATGTACCATAAAATTTTTCACAATGAGCTTCTTTTTACCTTTAGGAAGCCTTTCTTTAGTATAATCAATTGCTTCATAAAATCCATATTTCGCTTCTA
Source organism: Bacillota bacterium (assembly GCA_030705885.1). Lineage (GTDB taxonomy): Bacteria > Bacillota > Clostridia > Clostridiales > Clostridiaceae > JAUZPN01. The sequence goes on from JAUZPN010000021.1 coordinate 19,443, forward strand.
AACCTTCATTTTTTAACTTATATAAGTTGTTAACAGCACCTAACGGGTCTACTTGCAGTGCCATTATTGTAGAATATGGAGAAACAACTAAATCATTTAAAAGTCCTCTTCTTAGTCCTATCCCTGGAACACCAAAAGCCTTATACTGATAATTCATATTAATATCCAAATTGTAAAAAGCCGATTCTGAAATTCCCCATGGAACTCCTCTTTGCATTCCATATCTTTTTTGTCCTTCAACAACCGCTAAATAAGTCTCACTTAAAAGAGTATCAGGATAACTTTTCATAATTAATAACGGCATAAGGTATTCAAACATAGTACCGCTCCAAGACACAAGTCCTTTATTTTTTCCAATAATTCCTATAGTCCTGCTCAATTGAAACCAATGTTCCTGTTCTATATCTCCTTTGGCAATAGCTATAAAACTCGCCTGTCTTGCTTCTGAAGCAAGCAGATCATAATAGCAGTTACCTATACTATCGTTTTCTACATCATATCCTATTGAAAAAATCTTTCTTTTTTTATCATAAACTACTGTAAAATCAGTTTCCGTTACAAAATCTTTAAGTTTTTTGCTAATATTAGTGATTTTATCTACAATATTCGTTATTTCATTATTACCCTTTTTAATAGAGCTAATCACCTGATTAATCCATTCTTTGTTTTGGGTATTTTCATTATTAAGGGATACTATAGAATTTAATTCCTTTAATATTTCTTCAGTACCTATTATTAGCTTTTCAATTGGAACACTGCTTGCTAATTTTCTTAATTTATCTGATAAATATGACATTTTATCTGGCACTCCCTTATCCATATTTATCCACGGAAATACTTTTTCAATTTCCTTTAAATTTTCGTTTACACTTTTTTTAAGTTTTATATTCCAGTAATAACTTTCATAATTCTTAAAATTTTGTAGTTGTATAGCTTTATTATAAATATCACTTAATATTTTTTTCCAAGCAATTATATCAAAATTTATATCATTACTTGATAAACTCGTTATTATATTACTATAATAATTCTTTTCACCATTTATTTTTTCAATTTCTTCATTTGATAAAATTAAATTATCTCTTATACCTAAAATCTGCTCAGAAATAATAAAAGGATGTTTTATATAATCCTTTATTGCTTCGGATGTTACCCAAAAATATCCTGCTAAGTTTCCGCTGTCTACTGTAGAAACATACTTAGGATGTAATGGCTCTTTAGTTTTTGTATTATACCAATTATAAAAATGTCCTTTATACATTGGCAGCTCTTCCATGTTTGCTAATATTTTTTCTACCCTGTCTAAACTTTCAAGTAATCCTAAATATCCTAAATCACGAGCTGCAATTGTTGAAGTTAGCCCCATTCCCATATTAGTAGGTGAAGTTCTCGGTGCTATTCCCTTAGCTGGATCTTCTTGAAAATTGTCTGGAGCCAGCCAATTGTTTGATTCGCAAACAAAGTCTTCAAAATATGCCCACGTTTTTCTTGAAATATTTCTTAATAAATTAATCTGTTTATCGTTAAACTTAAAATCAGATTTTTTCCTCTCTTGACTTATATAATAAGCAATATATGGGCTTAAAAACCACAGAATACAAGAAGGAATCATAAAAAATCCAGCATTTTTTAAATTAGTCAAACATAAAATAAAAATAAGTATAGAAATTCCGCTTCCAGGCCACATAGCATGAATAAAGTTATTTAACTTCTTACCTAGTTTTAACTCTGCATCTTCAGCTGTAAGCCATTCAAGCATATTTTTTTTGCTTATAATCAGCCTATATAAAGTTCTTATAACAGCATCTGCCATTAAATATGATTGATATGGTAAAAAACAAAATATTAATAATATTTGTTCTATAAGTGTTTTACCATTTTGAATTCTGCCTGAAAGACTTATACCTTTCATAGGCATAACAACTACATCAGAAACATCAAACAGTATAGGACAGAGCAAAGAAATAAATGCTACTATGAGCCATCTTCCTTCACCTGGAAGAATACTTAATGATAACAATATTAAAAATATCATTGATGGTGCAACTAAACTTCTTCTAAGATTATCTATTATCTTCCATTTTGATAAAGCATTTAATGATGACTTTTTAGTAATCCATGGTAATAACTGCCAATCTCCTCTTACCCACCTATGCAGTCTTATTGAGCTGGAATTATAATACGCTGGATATCCATCTATTAATTCAACATCTGTAATAAGTGCTGCTCTAACATAGCACCCCTCCAGCAAATCATGACTAAGAACTGAATTTTCAGGTATTTCATCTTTAAGTATAAAATTAAAAGCATCCACATCATAAATGCCTTTTCCTGTAAATATTCCTTCATCAAACAAATCTTGATAAGTATCTGATACAGCTGTTGTATATAAATCAATACCTGTTTCTCCAGAAAATATTTTTGAAAATAATGTTTTATTTGCACTTGCTATGCTTACACTTACTCTTGGCTGCATTAATCCATGCCCTCGTAATATTTTCTTTTTTGAATTATTATAATGAGGCTTGTTTAAAGGATGGGTCATTGCTCCAATTAATTTTTTAGCACTATCTCTTGGTAATTTTGTATCAGCATCTAAAGTTATAACATACTTAATATTATGTAAGATGCTTATATCGCCGCTTATAACATTATAACTTGTATGTTTATCTCCTCTTAAAAGAGCATTGAACTCCATTATTTTTCCTCTTTTTCTCTCCCATCCAAGCCATATTTTTTCTTTCTCATTATACTTTCTATATCTATTAAAGAAATAAAATATATCTTCTCCATTATTACAATATTTTTTATTTAAATTTTCAATATCTTGAAGTGCTGTTTTTATTATCTCTCTATCTAAATCTTCATTCTCATTTTCGCTATCTTTAAAATCTCCCAGCAGTGCAAAATAAATATTAGTTTCTCTATTTGCAAGATAATATACCTCCATATCATTTGTTAAGTCATGTATCTTATTTACATTTCCTAATAATGTAGGTATAATTACCATAGTGCTGTAATCTTTAGGTATAGCGTTCTTATACTCCATCTTTGGTATAAAACATGGCTTATTTAGCCTATTCATACTCCAATTAAAAGTTGATATAACAATTTCACTGCTAGGTATAAATATAGCTAAAGCTGCAAGTGCATACTTCCACCACACTATATTTTTATCATTTACCATACTGATTCCTAAAATAATTGCCATAATCAATATTGTAAAAGTAATTATAGTACCTATATATAGTGAAACTTTATTTTTTACTATTTTATTTTTTATAGCATTTATGCCTTTATTTTTGTATCCTAATTTATTTTTAATTTCGTTAATTCCATCATCTAATAAATAATATCCAACATGTTTTTTGTAACTACTATCTTCATCAGAACAAGATTCTTCTGCACATTCTATTGCTTTCTTTGCAATAAAAGTTTCTGCAATATCTAAGGCTTTAGATAATTTTTCAATTTTATGCCTATAATAATCCCTTGATTCAAAATCCATATGATAATATATATCTGCTGGGTCTGTTTTAAGTATTTGTTCCAAATAACTTAGTCTTTCAAAGCAATCACTCCAATTAAGCGATTCAATTTCCCTTATAGAAGTAATGCTGTTTCCCATAGATAATTGAAAACCTGCCTGCTTATGGTGTTCACTATTAATCATTTTTTCAGTATTATTTTGCTCAGCTTCTAATTTTTCATCAATCCACTTAAATATATCAGTATTCTCTATTGCATTATCTCTCAGCACTTTTAAAAGTCTTTCTGTAAAATGTGATGTAAACAAAATTTTTTCTTCATTAAACTTTGTTATGACTGCATTTATATTACCATCCTGTATTGAGCTAATCATTCTATTAGCAGTATTATCTCCTCTTTGTTTTTCTTCTTCAGCATATATTATCTTTTCAATTACTTTACTAATGTTTTGAATTAAAGCTATTCTTATCATTATAGGAAGTGCCCAAAGTTCGCCACTGGTAAGAACTGTATTTTTTTGATATGCTGTAATAAAACTCTCAATAGTATCTTCATCTATCCTGCCATCAGTATGAGATACTAATTCAACTGCTATTCCATATATTCTAGGATATCCTTTCATAAGTCCTGAAGAAATTACAATTAAATTCTTATAATAACTTTCAGGCATATTTTGTTTGATATCTTTGTATTCTTTTTCGATTAAACTAAGATTATCGAGAATCCATTCAGCCGCAGGAACAACTTCCATTTTGTTTTTGGTTTCTTTATCTATATAATTATATCCCTTTATTATATTTTCATAGCTTTTATCTAAACTTTTAATTAGTTTTCTTTTACAATTTGATTTCCTATAGCCAGAATTATCATTAGATATATCTATTGCATGTTTCTCAAGTTCTTCCTTGTTAATATTTACAGCAGGAAAGTCTTCCAGCAAATTTCCTTCATCTTGTTTTATTTTATTAATAAATAAATACATTATAACTGCTGCTGCTAGTATTATTATGATAATATATATGTATAGCATTTTATTCACTCCTTCAGACAGTATTTGCTGATAAACTATCCCCAGTCGCAAAGTTCCAATAAATTTCTAAAAGAAGCTTCTCTCTGCTATCATTTGCAAATTAATTGAAACTAAATTTGACCAAGGAAAGTATAAATAACTTGACTTATATTATTGTTTCCAAAAACAAATAAAATATTATCATAAATATAATAAAAATATTAATTTGAAATTACTAATTTAATTGTAATATAATTTATTATGTGGCATAATAAAATTTTATAATTACTAATTTGGAGGTGCATATTTTGGAAATAAAATTGCCAGATGAAGTTAGATATATAATTGAAATTTTAAACAAAAATGGGTATGAAGCTTATATTGTCGGTGGATGTGTTAGAGACTGTTTATTAAATAAGGAACCTAAAGATTGGGACATTACTACTAATGCACTTCCCGAAATCATTATTAAACTTTTTAAAAAAACAATTCCAACTGGTTTAAAACATGGTACTGTTACTGTTCTTTTAAATAATAATCAATTTGAAGTTACAACCTATAGAATTGATGGAGAATATCTTGATAATAGGCATCCAAGTGAAGTAACTTTTACTGATTCTCTTACAGAGGACTTAAGCAGAAGAGACTTTACTATAAATGCTATGGCTTATAATGATACAATTGGTTTAGTTGACAAATTTAATGGTAAAGAAGATTTAAAAAACAAAATTATTAGTGCTGTAGGTAATGCTGATGCTAGATTTAATGAGGATGCATTAAGAGAACTTCGTGCAGTACGATTCTCTTCACAGCTTGATTTTGAAATAAGCAGAAATACTTTTGATTCTATAATAAAAAACTCTGAACTTATAAAGAAAATAAGTGCTGAGAGGATAAAAGATGAACTATGTAAAATTTTAATGACTGATAATCCAAGCAAAGGCATCAGAGCACTTAATGAAGCAAAATTACTAAATTACATATTACCAGAACTGACTCTTTGCATTGATTTCAATCAGCATAATCCTCATCATGATAAGGATGTTTTTGAACATATATTATCAGTACTTGATAACACCCCTAAAGATTTAACTTTAAGATTAGCAGCATTATTTCATGATATTGGAAAACCTAAATGCTTTTCTTTAGATAATAAAGGAATTGGTCATTTTTATGGCCATAATTATATAAGCGCTGAACTATCTGAAGAAATATTAAAAAGATTAAAATTTGACAATGATACAATAAAAAAAGTATATATACTCACTAAGGAACATATGAGCCATTTTGATAAAGTTACATCTCTTTCAGTAAAAACATTTATTAATCGTACAGGTAAGGAAAATCTTGATTTACTTTTTGAATTAATATATGCAGATATAAAGGGACATAAACCACCTTATGACTTTGAAAAAGTCGATAAATTAAAGGAAAAAACATATAAGATTTTAGAGGAAAAGCTTCCTTTATGTATTAAAGACCTAGATGTCACTGGATACGACCTAATGGAAATTGGTTATAAAAAAGGAAAAGAGCTTGGTAACATTTTAAATAAGCTTTTAAATGTTGTTTTAAATAATCCCTCTTTAAACACAAAAAAAGATTTGTTGAAAATTGCTGAAAAAGATTTGAAGTCATCTCAAGTATGATATATACTATCCTTGATTACATTTAGTTTCACTTAGTTAGAAAATAGCTTTTCACTATTTTCATCCGTGGCTGTGCTGCGGCCAGCATGTGTGGTTAATTTATAAATAATAGCAGAAAGAAGCTTCTTTTAGAATTTAGTGGAACTTTATGACCAAGAATAGTATAATTAAGTAAAAGATAAAAATATTATATTATACTTTCCACGTACACATTTAGTTCCACTTAATTTATAAATGATAGTGGAGAGAAACTTCTTTTAGAAATTTAGTGGAACTTTATGACCATAGATAGTATATTTTAATTTTAGGAGGCCTCTCATTGAATAAAATTGCGTTGGTTACAGACAGCACTTGTGACTTAAATAAAGAAATAATAAATTTATATGATATCAAAGTTCTACCTCTAAGAGTAATTTATAAAA
>JAUZPN010000210.1 GCA_030705885.1 Bacillota bacterium
AAAAAAGCAGTTGAAGTAGTTGATAAAGCAGTAAACTTTAATGGACCTTCTGTAGTTATTTTTGAATCTCCATGCATTGCTTTATTTAAACCAGATAAGAAATATGTTGTAAACGATAGATGCATAGCTTGTAAAAAATGTTTAAAAGAAATAGGATGTCCAGCTATGAGTATAACTGATGGAAAAGTTGTTATAGAGCCTTCTACATGCTATGGCTGTGGACTATGTGAAAAAGTATGTCCTTTTGATGCAATAGGGGGTGAAAAATAATGAAATGTGATATTCTTATTGCAGGTGTTGGTGGACAAGGAACAGTTCTAGCTTCAAGGATATTAGCTGCTGCAGCTATGGAAGCTGGATTCTTTACAAGAACCTCTGAAACCATAGGAATGGCTCAAAGAGGCGGCTGTGTAATCAGTCATGTAAGAATTGATAGTGAAGATTTTAGCTCAATAATTCCAATCAAAGATGCAGATTTACTAATAGGATTTGAAATGGCTGAAGCTGCAAGAAATCTTTATAGATTGAGTGAAAATGGTAAATGCATTATTAACACAATGACTGTAAAACCTGTAACTTCAACACTCGGTAATAGTAATTATGATATAGAAGGAATTCAGAATTTCATAAAATCATATGCACCAGATTATACGTTTGTTGATGGATACAATATTGCAAAGGATGCTGGTTCAGTAAAAGCAGTTAATATGGTGCTTTTAGGAGCAGCAGCATCTAAGGGGATTTTTCCTTTTTCTAATGAAGTTATAAAAAATGCTATTATAAAAAATGTATCTTCAAAATTTGCAGATATGAACTTAAGAGCATTTGATCTTGGATTTTCAATAAATTCATAAAAGCATTTGATCTTGAATTTTTCAATAAATTCATAAAAAATAAATTTGATAAACAATTTGGGGGTTAATTAAAATGAAACAAGAACAATTTGAAAGTTTTCAAAAGCTGCTTAGAAGATTAAATGCTAACAGCAAATTTTATAAAGGAAAATTTGAAAAAGCAGGAATAGAAATAGAAGATATAAAAACACCTGAAGACATAAGCAAGCTTCCTCTTACTACAAAAGAGGAACTAAGAGACATATATCCGCTTGGATTACAGGCAGTGCCAGATGAAGAAATTGTGAGAATACATTCATCTTCAGGTACTACAGGAAAGCCTATCATAATTCCTTACACAGCAAAGGATGTAGAAGATTGGTCCATTATGATGGCAAGATGCTTTCAAACAGTAGGAGTAACAAATCTAGATAGAGTACAAATTACCCCTGGATATGGATTATGGACAGCAGGAATAGGATTCCAATTTGGAGTAGAAAGGCTTGGAGCTATGGCTGTTCCAATGGGACCTGGAAATACGGACAAGCAGATTCAGATGATGATTGACTTAAAGTCTACTGTACTTATTGGCACATCCTCTTATGGATTAGTAATAACAGAGGAAGTAGCCAAAAGAGGAATAAGAGAAGATATAAAGCTTAAAAAAGGCATTTTTGGTTCAGAACGATGGGGAGAAAAAATGAGAAAGAGAATCAAAGATGAGCTTAATATTGAAATATATGATATATATGGACTTACTGAAATTTATGGACCAGGAATATCCATTGACTGTGACTGCCATAGCGGTCTTCATTATTGGGATGATTATGTATATTTTGAAATCATAGATCCTGTAACATGTCAGCCTGTTAAAGAAGGAGAATATGGCGAATTAGTAATTACAACATTGAAAAAGGAAGGAGCACCTCTTTTAAGATATAGAACTCGTGATTTAACAAGACTTATTCCTGGAGAATGTTCCTGCGGACTTAAATATCCTCGCCATGACACAATAATAGGAAGAACTGATGATATGGTTAAAGTAAAAGGAGTAAATATTTACCCTGGACAGATTGATTCACTTCTTAGAAATATTGAAGGTGCAAGCAGTGAATATCAAATTATAATAGACCATATAAATGGAAAAGATACAATGACACTTAGAGTTGAAAAGGAAAATGGTGTTGATCCAAATGAACTTAAAGCAGAAATAATAGATCACTTTAAAAAGAGAATAGGAATTCTTATAAATTCAGAAGTTGTTTCTATAGGAGAACTTCCAAGAAGTGAGAAGAAGAGTAAGAGAATTATTGACTATAGATATCAATAAAATAATTAACTTCACTTATAAACAATAGCTCCGGCAGTTTTTTTGCTGGAGCTTTTTTAAACCCTGCTCTTTACATTGAGTTTAGACTTGTTTTACAATATATATTATTAAAAGTTGAGTGTGGAGAATTGATAACTTGTTATTTAATTATGAAAGACTTATAATAGTATATTATTATTATTATATAAAGGGATTAAGGAGAAAATAATGTCAGATAAAAATATTGAAATGATGAAAAAAATAATCGAGGCAAAAAAGAAAAAAAGTGCTGAACAGGGAACTATACAAAGACCTGCTAAAAACATAGGGTCAAGCAGAAGAGGACATAGTAATACTAAGCAGGGAGGAGTATTCGATAAATAAGTCTTTTTAAAAATATATAAGGTGAAGGAGACGAAAGAATGAGAGAAAATATGACACTTTATCCTATAAAGATGAATGGAAAATATGGTTACATAGATAATAAAGGAGAAATTGCTATAGAGCCTAAATTTGATTATGCAGAAGACTTCAAAGGGTCTTTTGCTATTGTTGGCATTGGTGAAAATTTTGGATTTTCAGATAAGGAAGGAAATCTTATTGGTAATGCAGACTATGAAAATATATTTGATTTTAGCGAAGGACTTGCAGCTGTAGATGTTAATGGCAAAAAAGGATATATTGATGAGACTGGAAAAATGGTGATAACACCTAGTTATGACGAAGCAAATGAATTTTCAGAGGAATTAGCAGCTGTAAAGTTAGGCTATAAATGGGGTTATATTGATAAAAAAGGGAAAATGGTAATAGAACCTAAATTTTTAGATGCTTTTAGTTTCAGTGAAGGATTAGCACTGGTTCAGCATGGCGGGAAATTAGGATATATAGATAAATCAGGGAAAAATGTAATAGAACCTCAATATGATTATGCATATGGATTTTCAGAGGGATTTGCTGCAGTAGGTATTAAGGGCAAGATTGGATACATAAATAAAACAGGTGAGTTAGTAATTCAACCTAAGTACGAAGCTGGTAATGACTTTAATGAGGGATTAGCAGCTGTTGAAGAAGATGATAAATATGGATTTATAAATACACAAGGTGAGATTATAATTCCACTAAAATATGATTGGGCAGATGATTTCTCAGAAGGATTAGCAGTAGTTGCTATAGAAGATAAATATGGGTTTATTGATAAAAAAGGAAATGAAGTAATTAGTATTAAATATGATAATGTGGATGTTATGAGTGAAGGTTTGCTTGGTGTAGAGATTGATGGTAAATGGGGATATATTGATATAAATGGTAACTTAATTATAGAGCCAGCTTTTGATGAAGCAGCCAAATTTATTGATGGTGTGGCAAAAGTAGAGGTTGAGGAAAGAATCAGATATATGAATAAAAATGGAGAGTATATTTGGAAAAGATAAGGTATTTCTAATATTCTCTAGGGAAAAAACTAGGGACGGTTAACAATAATTAGGCTGCCCTATAATCTAAGGCAGCCTATGCTTTCAACTTTTCTTAATTATTCCTACAGCTGTTCCTATTATCCTTACCCCATCATCATTTATAGGAATAGGGCTGTACTTTTCATTTTCAGGCATTAGAAAAGCAGAATCTTTTGTATATTTAAGCCTTTTTAATGTAGCACTTCCATCTAAGTCTGCTGCTATTATATCATTATTTTCTGCAAAAGGCTGTTTTTTGATAAGAACATAATCACCATCATCTATGTCTGCATTTATCATACTGTCACCTTTTACTTTAAGTATAAAGCAGTCTTT
>JAUZPN010000211.1 GCA_030705885.1 Bacillota bacterium
GACTTAAAAATATAAAAGTCTGTATAGCGGGAAATTATGTTTAATTTAAGAAACAGAAGTTTTTTAACACTAATGGATTTTACTCCAAAGGAAATTAATTTCTTTTTGGAGTTAGCATCAGAACTTAAAAAAGCAAAGTATGCAGGTACAGAACAGCCAAGATTAAAAGGTAAGAATATTGTTCTGCTTTTCGAGAAGGATTCTACAAGAACAAGATGTTCTTTTGAAGTTGCAGCACATGATCAGGGCGCACATGCTACTTATTTAGGATCATCTGGAAGTCAGATTGGTAAGAAAGAATCTATACCAGATACTGCTAGAGTTTTAGGAAGAATGTTTGATGGAATTGAATATAGAGGCTATGAACAGACAATTGTTGAAGACTTAGCAAAATATTCAGGAATTCCAGTATGGAATGGATTAACTAATGAAGATCATCCAACACAGGTTTTAGCAGATTTTCTAACAATAAAAGAGCATTTTGATAAACCACTAAGTGAAATTGTTTTTGCATATGCAGGTGATGGACGAAGTAATATGGCAAATGCACTTATGATTGGTGCAGTAAAAATGGGAATGGATTTTAGAATAGTTACTGCAAAGAGCTTATTTCCATCAGAAGATTTAGTTAAGAAGTGCAGTGAAATTGCAAAGGAAACTGGAGCTAAAATAACCATAACTGAAAGTGTAGATGAAGGAGTTAAAAGTGCAGATATACTTTATACAGATGTTTGGGTATCTATGGGTGAGCCAGATGAAGTTTGGAAAGAAAGAATAAATCTTCTCCTTCCATATCAGGTAAATATGGATATGGTTAAAAAGACAGGAAATCCAAATGTTAAATTCCTTCATTGCCTCCCAGCCTTTCATGATTTAAAGACAAAGGTAGGAAAAGAAATACATGAAAAATTCGGTTTAGAGGCTATGGAAGTAACTGATGAAGTATTTGAAAGCAAATACTCTATAGTTTTTGATGAAGCTGAAAACAGAATGCATACTATAAAAGCAGTTATGGTAGCAACATTAGGAGAATAATATATTAAAAATTGAGAATTGAAAACGGAGAGTTAAACTTTCCACTTTCAATTCTCAATTATAAATTGTCAACTATCAACTGCCGACTACCAACTCTCAACTCTCAACTGCCAACTGTCATCGTAAAGCATCTCTAAGTTCAATTATTCTCTTATTCAGCAGAGGATGAACCACATAAGGAGCTATATCACATAGTGGATCTAATACAAACAGCCTTTCATGCATTCTTGGATGAGGAATTATAACTTCTTCATCTGAAGTTACAATATTATCATAAAGAATAACATCTAAATCAATGGTTCTAGGACCCCATTTAATGATGCGTTCTCTTTTAAGAAGCTTTTCTGTATTTAGTAAAAAATCTATAAGTTCCTTTGGACTAAGCAGTGTTCTCACCTCAATTGCTGTATTTAAAAAAGTATCTTGATCTAAATAACCTACAGGTTCAGTTTCGTATGTATTTGCAATTTTAGTTACTTTTACGTCTTCTGAAGCTTTAATAAAGTTTAAAGCCATGTTTAAATTATGCTCTTTATCGCCTAGATTTGAACCAAGAGCAATATAAGCAGTGTGCCAGCTCCTGTCTATTTCTACTGCGGCATAATCTACTGAGTAAGGTATAGGGGCAAAAGGCTTTTTAAGAAGTAATTTTACTCTTTGAGTCTTTTCATACTTAGTCAAAATAAAGTGTGAAACTTTTTCAGCAGCAGTCTCAATCAAATTATAGTCTTCAGCTTTAAATAATGTATTTATTTCACTGCAAAGCTCGCCATAATTTACAGTTGCGTCTATATTATCATTTTTTCCAGCCTTTTCAAGGTCTAAAAAAAGTTCTAAAGATAATGAAAATTTCTGACCTAATTTTTTTTCTTCAGAATAGACACCATGATGACCAAATATCTCCAAGTCTTTAATTATAATTTTATCCATTAACATAACATCCTTTTTATAAAAAGTTTCTCACAACAGCATCTGTCATAACAGCAGCTCTTTTATTCTCTTTTATATCATGTACTCGTATAAAGCTGCAGCCTTTCATAACTCCTATAACTGTTGTAGCAATAGTACCTTCTAATCTTTCTTCAACAGGAAGATTTAGTGTAAGTCCAATCATAGATTTTCTTGAGGTTCCGAGGAGAACAGGATACCCTAAAGTATTAAATTTTTCAAGGTTATTCATAGCAAGAAGATTATCTTCTAGTGTTTTTGCAAATCCAATTCCTGGATCTAATATAATCTTATCTCTGCTGACTCCAGCACTTACAGCAATATTTATGCTTTCTTTAAGGTCATTAATTATATCTTCAATTAAATTAGTATAATTTTTATCTTCCCTATTATGCATAAGGCAGCAGGCTGTATTGTATTTAGCTGCTACAGCTGATATTTTAGCATCTTTTTTAAAACCCCAGACATCATTAATGAGGGAAGCACCTGCTTTTACGGCTTCCTCTGCAACCCTGCTCTTATAAGTATCTATAGATATAGGCACATTTATTTCTTTTTTTAGAGCTTCAATAATAGGCACAACCCTTCTTAATTCTTCTTCCTCGCTTACAGGTATGTGGTTAGGCCTTGTGGATTCACCTCCTACATCAATAATATCGGTACCTTCTTCAATCATTTCTTTAGCATGCTTTACTGCTATTTCAATATTGTTAAATCTACCGCCGTCAGAGAATGAATCAGGAGTAACATTAAGTATTCCCATTATGTAAGTTCTTTCCCCAAGTTTAAATTCGGTATTACCAATTTCAATTATTTTATTCATTTTATTTAGCCGCCCTTTTAGTTTATATTATAGAACTAGTCTTCTTCATATTCAAAATTATTTAAGTAAGCATACAGAGAAGGATAAACATTAAGTAACTGCATAAGTTTTGTATACTCATCAATAGCAGCTGAATTTTCTCCTTTAACCTTTACTGCTCTTATCATAAGATTTTTAGGCGTTTCCAGAGGAGAAATATATTCAACTACAGAAACATCATAGCCTTTAGCTTCTAGGAGCATTGACCTCATTCCATCTGTTAAAACATCTGCCATTCTAGCTTTAAAAATACCATGCTTTAAAATTTCTTTAAAAGGTTCAAATGAATACTGGCTTAATATCTCTTTATGGCAGCAGGGAACGGCTATGATAACTTCTGAAGAAACCTTTATACCAAGAGCAAGAGCCATGTCTGTAGCTGTATCGCAGGCATGAAGTGAAATTACTACATGTATCGTCTTATCAGGCTTGTAGTCATTAATATCTAAAGCATGAAATTCCATATTTCTGTAGTTTAAGTTTTCAGCCATTTTTCTTGAAGCATCTATTACAGATTTTGAATAATCAAGACCTATAAAGTGGCATTTTTTTCGTTTGACTTCTGTAAGATAATAATTTAAAACAAAAGTGAGGTATGACTTGCCGCATCCGCAGTCTAATATATTTATTGTTTGATTTTGAGGAAGTTTTTCAAGAATACCTTCAAGAAGTTCAACATAGTGATCTATTTGATTGTATTTTCTTATCTTATCATTTTTGATTTTGCCATCCTTAGTCATTATTCCAATTTCTTTAAGGAGAGAATCAGCCTTTCCAACTTTAATATAATAATTTCTATTTAATAGTGTAGAAGTTTCGTTTAAATTTTTAAATGTATTTGATGTTGTATGTACTGTTTTGCTGATAGCAGGAGATGATGAAGAAGCTGTAGGAAAATCATCTTCAGTAACCTCTTTACTGTTCATTTTAACATTTTTGATATCTGCACTTAAAATTACATTAGTACCTCTTTCACAGTATACTAGTGAAAGTGAATCATAATTATCACAATTTTTAAGTATCTTTTTAAATAATTCATTTAGAGGCATAGTTTCCGTAATACC
>JAUZPN010000212.1 GCA_030705885.1 Bacillota bacterium
TCATTTTCTTTTTCAAGTTTAATTCTTAATTTTTCTTCATTTTGATTTATTTCTTTTATTTGATTTCTTACAATTTCAATATAGCTTTTTGGTTCTTCTCCTTCTGAAAGTTTACTCACTTCCAGCTTTTCTCCATCAATGACTCTTTTCTTCTCTTGTCCACTTTCTACTATTTTTGCAATTTGAACTTCGAGCTGATTTAATGCAGAGTTCTTTTCATCTAATTTTTTATCTATGATTTCATTATCTTCTCTTAACTTTTTTTCTTCTTTTATAAGTTTTGCTGTTTCTTTTTCATTTTTTAAAATGTTATCCATAGTATCTTTTGCACTCATAATATTAAGTTCTTTTTTAGCTTGTAAATATTTTTCTGAGATTTTTTCAAACTCACTTATTACTTTTTCAAATTCTCCTGTTAATTCTTCTATATGTTTATTTTCAGAATTAATGTTTTCTCCAAGCTTAGCTTCATTTCTATCAATTTTATTCTTTTCTTCTTTTATAGATTTTAATTTATTTTCTAATTCATTTTTTAAATTTTCATAATTCTTGATACTTACTTTTAAATTTTCGAATTCTTCTTCTTTCTTATTTTTCTCTTTTTCTAAATCTGTTAAAACAACACCTTCTATTTTAGGCTGCAAATCTTTCATATCAATTTCAATATGTTCTATTTCATTAGAAATTTTAGCTAATTCTATTTCATTTTTTCTTGATTCTTTATCTAATGTATCAATTTCCTTTTTAAGCTTTTCCTGCTTTGATATATTTTCATTTAATATATGTTCATCTATTTTTGAAGCTATTTTAGGATGATGTATTGAACCGCAAACAGGACAAGGAGTTCCTTCCTTAATATCTATTGCTATTAAGCTTGCTCTGTTCATTATTTGAATTTCATCATACTGGTTTTTTAAGTCAGTAATGATTTTATTTTTATTCTCAAGTTCTTTATTTATTTCATCGGTATTTTTCTCTAAAATGCTTTTACTTTTATTAACTTCATTTAATCTTACTTTAAGTTCTGTATATTTTTCAATATCCTTTGATGACTGAAGATATTTATCCTTAATTAAACTTGTTTCATTTTGTTTCATTAATAAGACATTATTATCTCCTGGAAATTTTTCTTGTGATTTAGACATTTCTTCTTCAATTTTTAAAATTTCAATACGATTATTTTCTCTAAATACACAAACAGCTTCATAATCTTTAGTAAGTTTTTTCTTATTTAAATCTTTTTCTTTAATCTTATCTTCACGATTTTTTTTATCAATTAAGAGATTATTATATTCTTTTTCCAAGGAAAGAACATTTTGAACATTTTCTCTGAATTCAGGATCAACTTTTATTATATTTAGTCTGTCTCCAATATCATTTATTCCTTTTATAATACTAGCTTTGTCTGAACTCAACTTTAATATTTCACTATTTAATGATTTTTTATCTTTATTGAATGTTTTATATTTTTCCAGCAGTTCTTCTCTTTCTTTTTCAAATCCATCTATTTTTATAAGTATTGTAACAGCTTGATTTAAATTTGTTTCTTTTTTTATTAGTTTAGGAATTTCTGTTTCCTTTCTTAAAAATGCTGTTTCATACTGTTTTTTATTTATTTCTGCTTCATTTTTTACTTTATCTAAATGAATTGTTATCTTATTTAATTCTTCTTCATTTTCTTTAATACTTTTATCTGTTTTAGAAATATCATCAATAACAGGTTTAATTACAGCAGCTTTGTTTGCAGCAATTATTCTTTCTTTTTTATCTTCAAACTCCTTTTTTCTTTCTTCAAGCTTAATTTTTCTGTTTGAATGAACATTAAGCTCTTCTTGAAGCTCCCAAACGACCTTATACTTTTCATATAATTTATCTGTATTTTCTTTTTCCTCTTTAAACTTTTTCTCTTCTTTTTGAAGAGTACTTAATTCTTGTTTTTCTTTTATATAATTCTCTCTTGTAATTCCTTTATCTTCATAGCTTTTAACTTGACCAAGCAAAACATCAAGCTCGCTTATGCTTTCTTTTTTCTTGCTATTTATTTTATCTACTAAATTTCTTCCATATTTCTCAAGACCAAATAATCTCTCAAGCATATTGTTTCTTTCTGCAGGAGGTATTTTTAAAAACTCGCTGAATTTTCCTTGCGGAAGAACTACAGAACGAGAGAAATCATCAAATCCCAAGCCTATTACTTTTTCTACAGCATCTTTAACTTCTCTGCTGCCATCTGCAATAACATTTATGCTATCTTCTGAAATTTTTTCGTATAACCTTGCAGCTGAAAGCCTCGTATTATTATTTTTATCTCTTTTAACACTTCTTTCAGCTATATAGTTTTTTCTTTCACCATTATACGAAATTTCAAAATCAAAACTCACCACTAATAAATCTGATGATGAATTAACATAATTATCCATGCCCCTTGACATCTTTCCATAAAGTGCCATAGTAATTGCATCTAATATAGTAGACTTACCACTGCCAGTTGGTCCAAAAATACCGAATAATCCCTTTGATGTTAGTTCATCAAAATTAATTATCTGCTCATCTACAAAACTATTTAATCCTTTAACTTTCAGTATCTTTGGTTTCATCTTCTTCACCATCCTCACAGGCTATTTCTAAAAATAGATCCATAATCTCACTATCAGGTTCTTTTCCTCTCTCACTAAAATAATAATCTTTAAAAAGCTCCTTCATACTTTTTTCTTTTACGCTGTCAAAAGCAGCTTCCTCTTCATCAAGCCCTTTGATTTTAGGCTTTATTTCAATAATATCAGCTTTTAAATCTCTTATTTTTTTGATATTTTCCTGTGAAATATATGTTTCACTTTCTATCTCTAGGTAAACCCAGCAGGATTTATCTTTATTAAGTTCACATTTGTTAAGTGCATCCTCAATACCTTTGCATTTCCACACTTCAATAGGCTTGTAATTATTAAAATAAGTTTTTTCTACTACAGCCTCTTCTGATGGTTTTAAATCTACAACATAACATAACTTGCTATATCCAATTTCACTTTTGCTGTATTGGAGCGGTGAACCTGAATAAAACGCTTTTAATCTTTTACTGTTTACAGCCTGTGGTTTATGTAAATGTCCCAGTGCAATATACTGAGCTTTATCAGGAAGATTTTTAACCTCTACTGCTAAACTTCCTCCAAGTTCAATAGGTCTTTCTGATTCACTGGTTTCCCCTCCTAACACAAAGATGTGAGACACTGCAATGTTTATTGTATCTTCACGAAATTTCGTGCTGGAACTTTTAAATATCTCTCCTATTCTGTCTGAATAACTTTTTCTTCTTTCCTCATCCTCCAAATTATCTGAAAGTATTTCGTTAAGTCTTTTTTCACTAGGATATGGCAATGTAAGTATAACCGCTTTTTCACCATTAATCTCTATTTCTAAAAATCCTTCACCTGAATCAACTACAGTAAAGTTTCCATATTGTCCTTTAGGTATAATACTTTTAGGAGTACCAAGTAAAAAAATACCCTGATCATAAGCTATTGGACTTGCTGCTGACAACCTGTCTGGATTATCATGGTTTCCTGCTATAACTAGTATAGCCCTCTTTCCATTTGAAGTTATTTCTTTTAGTGACTTATAAAACATATTTTCTGCTCTTGCTGGAGGATTACTGTTATCATAAATGTCACCTGCTATTATTACCATATCAATATTTTTTTCATCTACAAGCAAAGAAAAATCTTCTAAAAATTTTTCCTGCTCATCCATCCTGCTATACCCCTCTAAATTTTTGCCTAAATGCCAATCAGATGTATGTAGAATTCTCATATTTTCTCA
>JAUZPN010000213.1 GCA_030705885.1 Bacillota bacterium
CCAATAACACCTTTTTCAATATCATTTTCGTTGAAATTATAATTACAATCATTACAATATGTAAATGCTTTTTTTAACAAATCATCTTTGATTATGTCCTTATCAGAATATAATCTATTATTAAAATAAATAGCTTTTACAGTCATTTTATTTTGTGTAAGGGTTCCTGTTTTATCACTGCAAATTATTGAAGTACATCCTAATGTTTCTACAGCAGGCAATTTTCTTATTAACGAATTTCTTTTCAGCATTCTAGATACTCCAAGTGCTAATGCAACAGTAACAATTGCAGTTAATCCTTCTGGAATCGCTGCAACAGCTAAACTTACACCAAGTAAAAACATTTTATATGTTGGCTCTCCTCTTGATATTCCAAGTAACGTTACTGCGGCACAAATTATTATACATAATACAACTAAAATCTTTCCTAAGAAATTCAATTTTTTCTTAAGTGGTGATGTCTCTTCTTCTATATTTTGAAGCATTTTAGCAATTTTGCCCATTTCAGTATGCATACCAGTTTGAACTACTTTTGCACTTCCCTTGCCTGTAAGAATTATAGTACCCATATATACATTATTGTTTTTTGAAATGATGCCTTTTTCTACACCTGCAGATTCACCAGTTAATAGTGATTCATCTGCCATTATATTTGAAGCCTGAATCAAAACACAATCAGCAGGTACTCTGTCACCACTTTCTAGTAATACTACATCACCTAATACTATAGTATCAGCATTTATCACATGTACCTCACCGCTTCTAAGGACTTTTGCAGTAGGTGCAGTCATTTTTTTAAGTGCTTCTAATGACTTTTCTGTTCTATATTCCTGTACAAAACCTAAAATTGCATTCATTATTACAATGATAAGTATAGTAATAGAATCAGCTTTTTCACCCATATAATAAGAAATAATAGTAGCTGCAATAAGAACCCACGTTATAAAATCATTAAACTGAGATAAAAATAATTTGATTGGTGATATTTTTTTCTTTTTTTGAAGCACATTATGTCCATATTTTTTTAACCTTTTTTCTGCTTCATCCATTGTAAGTCCATCCATTAAATCTTCATAATTAACCATGCTTTCCACCTCCTAAGAGATAATACTTCAATCTTTATTACGCTTTGTTAAAGCTTCAAAAGAATTGTAAAAAAGTATTTATTAATAGTATTATATGGTAGATGTCCAGCATTTATTATTTTATATAAAAAAAATCTGATAATTCTATACTATTCACGGTCAAAAGTATAATTATCAGATTAAAGTTTTAATGTTTTAGTGTTTTAAATTATTTGCCATATTCCACATATCATCAGCTGTTTTCATTCCTTTTGAACTAAGCTCAAAAGCTCTTTGAGTTATTAGCAAATCTGTCATTTCTTTACCCAAATCAACATTTGAGCCTTCTAAAAATCCCTGAATTATATCAGAATCTTTAGCTTGTTGAACTTGTACACCTTGTTTTGCAACAAACAAATTATTTCCTATTTCTGAAAAACCTGCACTTATTCCTGTATACAGATTAATTCTGCCTACTGCTACATTTTGATTATCTCCTTTTAAAATAACAGTTCCATCTTTTTGAACAGCAAAATTATCACTGCTAAATTTTATGTTAGAAATGTTTATACCTGTTAATTTACCATTTGCATCAAGAATATTTCCATTATTATCCACTTTGCTTGATGTTTTATTACCATTTTGATCAATAAGATTTCCATTACCATCATTTTTGAAGAAGTCAATATTAATGAAGTAACCATTTTTATCAACTAAATTTCCGCTTCCATCAATATTAAAGCTTCCATCCCTAGTATAAGCTGTAGTTCCATCAGGCATTCTAACTGAAAAATATCCATCACCATCTATAGCTAAATCAGTACTAGAATCTGTCTCCTTCAAATTTCCCTGATGTTCATCCCTCAAATGGCTGCTTGCCCTAACTCCAGTTCCAGTCTGCAGAGTTGTTTGAGGATTATTATTGTAAGGATAACCCCGTTTACTTAATGATTCATAAACTAAATCAGAAAACTGTACATCTGTTCTTTTATATCCTTCTGTACCCTGATTAGCAATGTTATTTGATATTGTATCTAATTTATCCTGCTGTGCATTCATCGCAACCTGACTATTATATAAAATTCTAAGCATTGAAAAATTTCCTCCTTAACTATACTTTCCTCTGACACATTTAGTTCCAATTAATTTGTAAATGATAGCGAGGTGAAGCTTCTTTTAGAAATTTATTGGAACTTTGTGACCGAGGATAGTTTATACAATATGTTATCGAACAGAACCTACTACATTTACAGATTTATCTAAAGTTTCATCAATAGATTGTATTACTTTTTGATCTGATTCAAAAGCTCTTAATGTTGTCATCATATCAGTCATGCAAGAAATAACATTAACATTTGATTTTTCTAAAGAATATTGTTTAACTTTAATATTAGGATTATCTACTGGATTTGATCCTTGATATAAGTTATCCCCAACTTTTTTTAATGAATTTGCATTACTAAAATCTACAGTATCTAATTTATAGCTCTGACCATCCATCCTAAGTCCATTTGCATCGCCTTCAACTTTTCCCATAGTTCCTCTAATTGGACCTAATGCACCATATGATACACTATTTCCATTTATAGTTACAGGTCTTCCCAATACTTTATCGCCGCTATCAGTAACTAAGTATCCATCACTATTAACATGAAAATGACCATCTCTTGTATAATAATTCTGCTGACTTATACCATTATCTCTGCTTACTGTAAAAAAACCATTTCCATCAATAGCAAAATCCGTTGAACTATCTGTAGACTGAATAGTACCACCTGAGAAATCTGTTGCTACACCATCAATTTGAGAGCCTTGACTCAAACTTCCAATTATATTTGAAACATTAATACCGTTAACAACTCTATCATTATTATGCAAAAGCACATCCTTAAAGCTTTTAACTTGAAGGTTATCGCTTTTAAAACCTACAGTATTAACATTTGCCATATTATTTGTTATTATATCTTGCCTGGATTCTTGTGTTATCATACCTGAAACTGCAGTATATAATGCTCTTATCATAAATTACATCCCCTATCACTATTTAATAACCTTGAATTCACTTGGATAATTCATTCCTAATCCTCTTGCTCTTTTCTCTATTTCTGCCTTGGAGAGATTTAAATTAATCTGTGACATTGACATTAGTAAAGCTCCTATAATCAGCCCTATACCAATTCCAACAAGAATTTTTCTATCACTAAGAAAGTCAAAGGCTTCTTTTATTTTAAGTATAATTCTTTTATTAATAGTACCTCCCCCTTTCCAATTTCTAATATTTCTGAAATTTCATCTATTGATTTATTTTCACCTAAAAGTCTTTCAATGTCCTGAACCTTCACATTATTATTTGTTTTTTTATTTTCATTAACTGAACTTTCAGTTGTATTATTTTTATTAACTTTATTTTTTGTTTCATTGTTTTCAAAATTATCAATAGTTCTATTATCGTCATTTTTTTTAATTTCTTTAGTATTTAATCTTTCTTTTTTATCTAAACTATTAACATTATCCTTATTTTGATTTTTAAGTTCATCAATTTCTTTTTGAATATCTA
>JAUZPN010000214.1 GCA_030705885.1 Bacillota bacterium
ATTTTAGGGGAGTATTTGATAGAAAGAAAAATCTTATACAGGTTTTTAACGGCGGAAATCATGGTCAAACTGAAGTTGATGCCATAGAAGGTACAGCAGAAGATAGTGTATTTAAAGATCTACTTGGAGAAACACTACACAATAAACTTATTGAAGATATTGAGCTGCTTGACATAGCAGGAGATGAATTTGATATTAAAAAGGTAAGGTGCGGAGAACTTACCCCTGTATTCTTTGGAAGTGCATTAACAAACTTTGGTGTTGAACCATTTCTAGAAGAGTTTTTATCACTTACAACACCACCTCTTCCACGAATAAGTAATGAGGGAGAAATTGACGTTTTTGAAAATGATTTTTCTGCCTTTGTGTTTAAGATTCAAGCAAATATGAATCCTGCACATAGAGATAGAATTGCATTTATGAGAATTTGTTCAGGTAAGTTTAAAAAGGGCATGGAGGTTTACCACGTTCAAGGAAAAAACAAGGTAAGGTTGTCACAGCCTCAGCAGTTCTTAGCACAAGACA
This sequence comes from Bacillota bacterium, assembly GCA_030705885.1. Lineage (GTDB taxonomy): Bacteria > Bacillota > Clostridia > Clostridiales > Clostridiaceae > JAUZPN01. Next base: position 526 of record JAUZPN010000214.1, read on the forward strand.
GGGAGATTATAGAAGAAGCTTACGCAGGAGATATTATTGGTGTTTTTGATCCAGGCATTTTTAGTATTGGAGACACTTTGTGTTTAGATTCGAAAAAATTTAAATTTGAAGGAATACCTACATTTGCACCTGAATATTTTGCTAGGGTTAGGACTATTGATACAATGAAAAGAAAACAATTTATAAAAGGAATAACTGAGATATCAGAAGAGGGAGCCATTCAGGTATTCAAAGAACTTCATATAGGTATTGAGGAGATAATTGTTGGTGTAGTTGGTGTTCTTCAGTTCGAGGTACTAGAATACAGGCTTAAAAATGAATATGGTGTAGATGTTAAAATGGATAGACTTCCATATAAAAATATCAGGTGGATAGAAAATTCAGATATAAATGTTGACTCAATAAATATTACAAGTGATTCAAGGCTTGTTAAGGACTTAAGAGATAGAAATTTACTGCTTTTCCAAAGTGATTGGGCTATCAGTTGGGCATTAGAGCATAATAAAGGACTAATTTTATCTGATATTGCAAAAAATAATTCATAAATAAAAAGAAGGAATATTTTTAACTAGGAAAAGTTGAAAATATTCCTTCTTTTTACTTAAAAATAGTATGTTAAGATTTTTTAGACTTTCTCCAATTTACAAAGATATCAAAAATAAATATTAATGAAAAGCTGATTATAAAAATATTAATAAGAGTTAATCCGTTATTAAATATTAAAAACATAAGAAGGAAAAGAACTACAATACCACATAACCATCTAAAAAATATCATATTTTTACCTCCGTAATTAGTTATACTTTCCTTGGTCACATTTAGTTCCACTTAATTTATAAATGATAGCGGAGAGAAGCTTCTTTTAGAAATCTAGTGGAACTTTGTGACCGAGGATAGTATATTTATAGTTTTTATAATATTATCATCGGTTACTAAATGGATTATGAGTGCTATATTAATATCACCAAAAAAAATAAAATTATTCAATACATTGTATCGATACATTTTACAATTTATAATTATACAATTATAATAAATACATAATCAATTGCAATTGAAATGTTATACTAGTTGGAGGGAAGTTATGCAAAATAATAGTGTAGAAAAAATTAATTATAAAACGCAAGATTTAGTGATAATTGGACTTATGGCAGCATTAGCATTTGTGGTTACTAAATTTACAAGTATACCAGTTGGAGTTGGAAGTTTTAAGGCTGTGTTTCATTTTGGTGATGGAGTTATTTTTTTAGCAGCAATCCTTTTTGGAAGAAAGAAAGCTGCTTTGTCAGGTGCATTAGGAATGTTTATATTTGATATTATGTCAGGTTATGCAGCATGGTCACCATTTACTTTTGTAATAAAAGGTGTAATGGGATTAATTGCAGGAACTATAGCTTATAGAAAAGATTATAATGGTGAAAATATTAAAAATAATATTTTTGGAATAATATTAAGTGGAATTTGGATGGTAGCAGCATATTTTGTTGCTGGTTCAATACTTATGTATTTGGTACCTGATAAAGATATGGGTAAATTAACTATATTGAAGAGCATAATAATGGCATCAGGAAATATACCTAGTGATATAATGCAGGTTGTGGTTGGAGGAATTTTAGCTGTTCCAATCGCAAAGGCAGTTAAGAAGACAAAACTTATTTAGATATACTTTCCTCGAACACATTTAGTTCCAATTAATTTGTAAATGATAGCGAGGAGAAGCTTCTTTTAGAAATTAATTGGAACTTTGTGATTGAGGTTACTAGTACATAAAAAACTTAAAAATAAAAGAGAGGTAAAACCTCTCTTATAATTATCTTCTTTCTCTGTGAGCATTCTTTTCTGCTTTTCTAGATTTTCTGCATTCTGGACATCTTACTGGGTCATTTTCGAATCCTTTTTCTTTGTAGAATTCCTGTTCACCTTCAGTAAATATGAATTCCTTTCCGCAATCTTTACAAGTAATAGTCTTATCAGCCATTTAAAAAACCTCCTTAAAATACATAGGTATAATTGTTTCTTGGATCACTGTTCTCCTATGCTTTTAAAGGAGTATAGTACCTTGAAAAATTAAACCGAAAATAGTGAGTAAACATTTACTCTACTGATATTATATCATATATTCTATAATAAATACAATAGTGTAAATAAAAATTTAACTAATTATTTAAATAATATTTATTGATGTATTAAAATAAATAGTGTAGAATAGTGTTGTATATAATAAGTTAGTGTAGAATAATGTTAGTTAGTATTAAATATGTTCAAACTGGGAGAGATTTTAATGGATGATATCAGCTATAAAGAGTTACTGGGTAAGTATAATGCATTAAAAGAAGAATTTGAAAGTTATCAGAAATCAGCTGAGGAAGCATTTCAAGTTATAAATGAAAAAAATGTTGATTTAGAAGAGAAGCTTGGAGCAGCAACAAGTATTTTAGAAATAAGCAAATATATAAATTCAAATATTAGTAATGAAAATCTGGTCCCAATGATAAATGATATGATAATAGGTGTACTTGGAGTATCATTTTCCACAATTTATATTAAGGAAAATGAAAAACTTATTGTTAAAGCTACTAATATAATTGATGAAAATTATAATTTTTATAATGAAGAATATCTTAGTGGATTTAATAAAGGAGAAATTTATATATTAAATTCAGAAGATGAACTTTGTCCTAAAGATAATAAATGTAAATCAATAAAAATACATTGCATTTTAGGAGTTCCAATTAAAATAGAAAGTAATTCTATAGGATATATTTTAGTTGAACATTCCCTGTATGGTTTTTTTAGCTCAGAACATATTAGTTTCATTTCTTCTGTAGCTAATCAAATTGGAATCGCACTAGAAAATAATTTTCTTTATAATAAATTAATGGATAGTTCCATAAGGGATCCCTTAATGGGCATTTATAATAGAAAGTACTTCTTTAATTTAGTCGAAGATAATATTAATAAGCAGCCTAATAATCAATTTGGAATTGTTATGGCTGATATAGATGATTTTAAAAAAGTTAATGATGTTTATGGACATCAATTTGGTGATGAAGTATTAATTGAGGTATGCAATATAATTTCATCG
>JAUZPN010000215.1 GCA_030705885.1 Bacillota bacterium
AATTAATTATGGAATCTGGCCTCAAGCTTTAGAAATGGGAAAAACAGCAGGTGCTAATGCAGCAGGAGACAATTTGAAATATGAAACTGTAGATGCAGCTGTAACATTTAATGGAGCAAATACTTCAGTATATTCTATAGGAGACAATGGCAAAAAACAGAATGTTCAATATAAAACAGTAGAAATTAAAGATTCATTAAAAAATATTTATTTAAAATACTATTTTTCAAATAATCGTTTATGTGGTGCTATATTAATTGGAGATACAGCTGCTGCTGCTAAAATAACACAAAATGTAAATGAAAATAAGTTATTTAAAGATATGTTTTAGTGCATAAAATTTATATACTATCCTCGGTCACAAAGTTCCAATAAATTTTAAAAAGAAGATTCTCCTCGCTATCATTCACAAATTAATTGGAACTAAATGTGTTCAAGGAAAGTATAGAACTATAATTGTTTTTCAATTATAGTTCTATAAATTTTATAATAGCTTCTTTATCTAATATAATTATTTTTTTGTATTTAGTATCAATCCATTTATATTTTGAAAATTTGTTTAAAGTTCTGCTTACTGTAACTCTGCTTACTCCTACAGCTTTTCCAATACCTTCATGAGTGCAGTCTACTAAACATTTTGAACTTAAGTTTAAATTCAGAATATGCTGAGCAATTCTTTTCTCAGCTGATAAAAATGAAATATTATCAATTTCATTTGATAACATCCTAACCTTCTTTGATAAAAGTTCTATAAAATTCAAAGCAAGAAAAGGTTCTTTTTGAAAGTATGATATAATATCTGTTTTATTAATAGAAATAATCTCTGAATCAGAAAAAGCCTTTGCCGATGACATCCTTGGAAATCCATCAAAAAAAGAAGCCTCTCCAAATATTTCTCCCTTTTTATAGGTAGTTAATATTTTCTCTAGTCCATCTGCAGAGTTTACAAAAGCCTGAACATTTCCTTCTTTTAAATAATAAAAATTCTTAGCAATTTCACCCTGTCTATAAATTATTTGATTAATTTTAAATTTTTGTCCAGGTTTTGTTTTAAAAGTTTGAAACAATTCAGTTGGCATATCTATTTTATGATCTAGGAATAACTCCCATTTATTCAATAAAAACATCTCCCTATATACTTTCTTTGTCACATTTAGTAGAACTTTGTGACACAAAATATACTATCCTCGGTCACAAAGTTCCACTAGATTTCTAAAAGAAGCTTCTCTCCGCTATCATTTATAAATTAAGTGGAACTAAATGTGACCGGGGAAAGTATAGTATAATTATTTTTTAATTGTATCATATGATACATTCTTTATCAAAGTTTTTTGTTATAATATAGACAGTAAATAAAGTATATTTTTATTAAGAGAAAAAAGGAGAAAAAAATGGGTAAGACATTAGCTGAAAAAATATTTGATGCGCACAGAGTAAATAATCCATTTCCTGATACGCATGTTTTAAAATTGGATAGGGTTTTTTGTCATGAAATTACTACACCTATTGCAATTACAGATCTTATAGCAAGAGGTATGGACAGAGTTTTTGATCCATCAAAAATAAAGGCTGTTATAGATCATGTAACACCCGCAAAAGACTCAAAAACTGCTGAACAAGGTAAGATACTTCGTGACTGGGCTAAGAGACATGAAATCAAAGACTTTTTTGATATTGGAAGAAATGGTGTTTGTCATGCTATATTCCCGGAAAAAGGATTTGTAAGACCTGGTTATACAGTAATAATGGGAGATTCTCATACATGTACACATGGTGCATTTGGAGCTTTCGCAGCAGGAGTTGGAACTACTGATCTTGAAGTTGGAATATTAAAGGGAGTATGTGCTTTCCACTTCCCAAAAACAATTAAAATTGTCCTAAAAGGAGAATTAAAATCAGGAGTTTATGCAAAAGATCTTATATTATTTATAATTAAAGAACTTACTGTTAACGGTGCAACAAACATGGTAATAGAATTTACAGGTCCTGTTATAGATAAGCTGTCAATGGAATCACGTATGACATTATGTAATATGGCAATTGAAGCCGGCGGTACCTCTGGAGTATGTTATCCTGATATGACAACAGTAGAGTACTTATGGGATTTCATTAAAGATGAATTCGCTACAAAAGAAGACGCTTTAAAAGAATATTCAAAATGGGTTTCTGATGAAGATGCTTCTTATGAAAAAGTATGTGAATATGATGTTACTAATTTAGAACCACAAGTTACTTTTGGTTTTAAGCCTGACCAAGTAAAAACAGTAGCAGAAATGGAAGGAACAAAGCTTGATCAGATCTATATTGGAAGCTGCACAAATGGTCGTATAGAAGATTTAAGAATTGCTGCAGGTATTCTTAAGGATAAAAAGGTAAGTGATGATGTTCGTGCAATTGTAAGCCCAGCAACTCCAGCTATTTATTCACAGGCTTTAAAAGAAGGATTAATCGAAATATTCCAAAATGCTGGTTTCTGTGTTACAAATCCAACATGTGGAGCATGTCTTGGTATGAGTAATGGAGTTCTTGCAAATGGTGAATCATGTGCATCTACAACAAATCGTAACTTTAATGGCAGAATGGGAAAAGGCGGTACAGTTCATTTAATGAGTCCTGCAACTGCTGCAGCTTCAGCAATTAAAGGAAAAATAACAAATTCAGAACTTTATAAAGGTTAGTTAGTGGAGGAAAAAATGAAGAAATTTAGCGGAAAAGTTTTATTTTTAGATAGAAGTGATATTAACACTGATGAAATCATTCCAGCAAAATATCTTACTGAAATTACAAAGGAAGCATTAAAACCTTATTTATTAGAAGATTTATCTCTTCCTAAGTTTAAAAACAGTGAAGATATTAAAGAAAAAGCTGTAGTTGTAACAAGAGCAAATTTTGGATGTGGTTCTTCAAGAGAACATGCACCATGGGCTTTAGAAGTTAATGGAATTAATGTAGTTATAGCAGAAAACTTTGCTAGAATATTCAGACAGAATATGTATAATTGTGGTATGCTTGCAATAGAATTACCTAAAGAAAAGATAGAGAATCTTTTTGAAAACTATGCAGGTAAAGATACTTCAATTGAAATTGACATTGACAATGATAAAATTATTGTAACTTCAGCAGGAAAATCAGAAACAATTGATTTCAAAGTTGGCGAATTTGACAAGACACTTGTTAAAGAAGGCGGCTGGGTTGGATACGCTGATAAAAATTATTAATTTAGATATACTTAAATAAATACAAAATTGATAAAAATAAAGTTATTCACTATATTGTGAATAACTTTATTTTTATATAAGCTTGTACTACTTTATGTTGACAGTATAATTTAGAGAAGAACCATCCTTAAATTTCACTGAAATAACTGCGTTAGAAGTTAATTTAGATAAATATGATTTATATAATGTTAAAGTATAACCTGTAGCAGTAGGTGTTATTACTTGATCAGTACCACAAATTAATCTAGTTGCACCATTATAAACCCCAGTAACTGGATTTGCTGCTTTATATGGTGCTGTAATAACAGTAGTTAAATTACTTGGTGCAGATTTTGTAAATGTTCCT
>JAUZPN010000216.1 GCA_030705885.1 Bacillota bacterium
AATCCTCAAAAAGTAAATATTTTATTTTTTGATAATGATGGTATAGATATTGATAAAATTATTGAAAGAAAAATTGAAACTAGTTTTATCAGAGAAGATTTTAGAAGAGTTCCAACCGATTCATTTAAAAGAATAAATCATATGTCTGACTGTATTGAATATTACACTAGAAATTTAATTAATAGTCTTGATATTAAAGATATTAAGAATAAAAAGTTAAAAATTGTTGTAAATATTAGAAGCGCACTATTATTAGATGTAGTTACAAAAGTATTTAATGAACTTGGAATATCTGTAAAACTTTATGATGAATATAGAGATTTAGTTGGACTTAGCAAGTTAGTTAAGGAATGTAATGCTAATCTTGGAATTTATATGTCTGATGATGGCGAAAATGCAGTTATAGTAGATGAAAATGGAGGCATAATAAAAGATGAAGCATTTGAAGCTTTAAATGCCCTTGTTTTATTAAAAACAACAAAGCTTAAAACTTTAGTGGCACCTGTTACTGCATCAGTCACTATTGAAAAGATTGCAGAGTTATGTGATGTGAAATTTGTAAGGTCTAAAATTTCTCAAAAGCATATATTAGAAGCATATTTAAAAAATGAAAAAATGATGAGCAGAAATGAAATAGTAAGTGCATATCTTACAAGTTTAGATGTTTTTAATATCTGCTTACTTACAATAAATTTAATGGTAAATTCTAATCTTCCATTATCAATGATTACATTAGAGATACCTAGATACTACAGTAAAAAACAAGAAATTACTTGTCCTTGGAATATGAAGGGTAAAGTAATGAGAAATATTATTGAGGAAAATAGTTCAGAAACAGTAGATCTTATAGAGGGAGTTAAATTAAACTTTGAAGATGCATGGGTATTAGTTCTTCCAGATTCTGATGAACCTTTATGCAGAATATATGCAGAATCAAAATATTTAGATGAAGCAGAAAGATTAAGTGATGTACTTCTTAATAAAATTCAAGTGATAACTAAAAGTGAAGAAAGAGCTGAGTAGAAAGATAATTTTCTGCAAATGATAAAACATATTTAAGAATAATAATTTTTACTTTTTTGTTTCATTTTTGACACAGTATTGTCACATATATAAATTATTATTTTAATATGATAAATATTAAGCAGGGAGTGAAAAAAATGGGAAATTCAAAATTCAAAAGTATTATAGGTTATTTTGCTGCATCTTTAGCAGGTATTTTAATTGGTTCATGGATTATACTAGGTTTAGTGCATTCAGGCATAATAAAAGGAAATGTATCAGGAAATGGAAAACAGTCATCAGTAATATCATCAAATAATACAAATCAGTCAACTATTGAAAAGACAAGTTCTCAATCTAGCAGTAATATTGCTTCAATAGCAAAGCAGCTTATGCCGGCAGTAGTTGGAATTACAGCTGTTAGTTCAGAAGGAGAGGGAGTTGGTTCAGGTATTATTTTAGACTCAAATGGTTATATTTTAACTAATAATCATGTAGCTAATCTTCAAACAACTAAGATTACAGTTTCACTTATTGATGGAAGAAATGTTAAAGGAAAAGCTATATGGTCAGATGCCAATATGGATTTGTCTATAATTAAAATTGATGCTGATAACTTAACTTATGCAAAGCTTGGAGATTCAAGTGCATTGCAGCCTGGCGACACAGCAGTAGCTATAGGAAATCCACTTGGACTTACTTATCAAAGATCTGTTACTGCAGGAATAATAAGTGCTGTAAATAGATCTATAACAAATGCACAAGAAGGTATGTATTATTATGATTTAATTCAAACAGATGCTTCTATTAATGAAGGAAATAGCGGCGGACCATTAATAAATGGAAATGGTGAGGTAGTTGGTATTAATACTGTTAAAGTATCTTCTTCAGGCAATGATTATTCACAGGGAGCTTCTGTAGAAGGTATGGGATTTGCTATACCAATTAATATAATTAAACCAATCTTAAAAAGCATTGAAAGTACTGGTAAATTTGTAACACCTATGATAGGTATTAGTGGAGTTGATAAATCATCAATCAGCCAAACAGATGCAACTAGTACAGGTGGAAATAATTCAGGCTTAAATAAATCAGGTTCAGCAAGTTCAAAAGCACTTGATAAGGGAGTTCGTGTTGAAAATGTTAATTCAGGTTCACCTGCTGATAAAGCTGGACTTAAGGTTGAAGATGTAATTTTAGCAGTTAATGGCAAGGAAATTAATACTATGTTAGATTTAAAAACTGAAATATTTAGTGCTGGTGTAGGAAAGAGTGTGACATTGTCAGTTCAATCTGCAGATGGAAAACAAAAGGATGTAAAATTAACATTGGTTGAAATGACTCAACAATAATTTTAATTTTTTTATAGAGTAAGGAGTATGACAGTAAAGTTATACTCCTTATTTTTTTTATTCTATACTTTCCTCAGTCACATTTAGTTCTACTTAATTTAAAAATTATAGCAGAGAGAAGTTTATTTTAGAAATTTAGTGGAACTTTATGAAAGATGAGAGTATATACTTATAAATTTATTAACAAAAAAATAGAATTGTGCTATAATTTTATGTATACTTTTCTCACACATATTAAGTTCTAATTAATTTGTGAATAATATAATGAAGGAAACCTCATTTTGAAAATTTTTTGGAACTTTGTGATAGAAGGTAGTATATTATATATAATAAGGAGAGGCAAGCAGTGAGACTTAGAAAAAAATGGTGGGCACGACCTGAAATGGAAGAGAGTTCTTTGGTAATCACAGAACCTTCAGAAGTAAAAGGGAAATGGCATGAAGAATTTAAAAATAATAATCCAATAGAACTTGAACTTGGGTGCGGAAGAGGTAAATTTATAAGAGATAAAGCATTAAATAGTCCAAATATTAATTTTATTGGTATCGACCTAAAAGATGAAGTCCTTATATATGTTCTTAGAAAATTGAAGGAAGCTGAAATTTCTAATGTTAGGGTGGTCCCATTAAACATAATGTTTATTCAAGATATATTTGGTGAAGATGAAGTCAGCAAAATTTATATTAATTTTTGTAATCCATGGCCTAAGGAAAGACATAAAAAACGAAGATTGACTCATTTTAAATTTTTACAAGTTTATAAAAAATTTTTAAAGAGAGATTCAGAAATATGGTTTAAAACTGATGATGTTGAGCTTTTTGAAGAATCTATTGAATATTTTAAAAATGAAGGATTTTCTTTGGAATATTTAACTTATGATTTGCAAAGTAGTGAATTTAAAGAAAATATAGAAACAGAATATGAAACTAAATTTAAATCTATGGGCTTAAAAATAATGTTTTTGATTGCAAAGTTAAAATAATTTATAATAAAATCAAAAGATTATAGAGGGAGTGTTAAGCAATGTTTTCAGAAAAAATAGTAAACAAATTAGGAAGTTCTTCTTTTATAAGAGCTATGTTTGAAGAAGGAGAGAAACTTCGAAAGATTTATGGAGCAGATAAAGTATATGATTTTTCAATAGGTAATCCAGACCCTGAACCTCCAATTGAAACTAAAAATGC
>JAUZPN010000217.1 GCA_030705885.1 Bacillota bacterium
ACCTGTGACCCTCTGCTTGTAAGGCAGATGCTCTCCCAGCTGAGCTATGCGCCCACTTAATGGTGACTCCTAGGGGAATCGAACCCCTGTTACCACCGTGAAAGGGTGATGTCTTAACCGCTTGACCAAGGAGCCATATAAATTGTCATTGTCACTATATAAAACTCCCTAGCGACTCAACATAAACTATAATACAAAAAATAATGAATTATGTCAACATATTTTTTAAAATTTTTTTACTTTATTTTTTTTTATATATCTTTTTTAAGTAATTTTTGTATGCATTTATGGCATTTTAGGATACAATTATAACTATACTTTCCTCAGTCACATTTAGTTCCGCTTAATTTATAAATGATAGCGGAGGGAAGCTTCCTTTAGAAATCTATTGGAACTTTGTGACCGAGGATAGTATATAATACGCTTTGCTCAAACATACTATCCTTAATCACAAAGGTAAAGTTCAAAGAACAAATAATAATGATTCTCAGAGGTGATTTTTTTGAAACATGATATAATAATCGTTGGTGGTGGTGCATCTGGAATAATGGCTGCTATAACCGCTAAAGATATGGGTGCAGATATAGCAATTATTGAGGGTAATGATAGAGTAGGTAAAAAAATTCTTACTACTGGAAATGGAAGATGTAATATTTCAAATAAAAATGTTACTAATAAAAGATATCACAGTGAAAATGCAAACTTTTGCAATAATGTATTAAATACTTTTAATACAAATAATACTGTAGACTTTTTTTCTTCAATAGGCTTGCCAATAATAGCTTTAGAAGAAGGTAAAATGTACCCTATGTCACTGCAATCTTCTTCTGTTCTAGATATTTTACGATTTGCAATGGATGAAAGAAATATTCCAGTATATTTAAACAACAAAATAAAACAAATTAAGTATTCAAATAAAGGCTTTAAGCTGTTTACAAGTATGGGAGAAATCTATGAATGTAGAAAATTGATACTTACATGTGGAGGCAAATCTGCACCAGCAACTGGTTCTGATGGATCAGGCTTTAATATAGCAAAAGAGCTTGGACATAGTATTATAACACCAATTCCTGCTTTAGTGCAGCTAAAATTAAATTATCCTTACCTAAAGGCTCTTTCTGGAATTAAATTTGATGGGATAGTAAAACTTAAAGTAGATGATATTGATGTTCAAGAGGAATTTGGAGAAATATTATTTACGGATTATGGTATATCCGGTCCGCCAATACTTTCTCTAAGTCGTAATGCTGCAAAAGCACTGCTTTTCAAAAAGAAACCAAAATTAGAAGTTAATATTATGTGCAATATGAATGATAATGAGCTTTTGGAATTTATAGAATGTCGCTATGCCTTATTTTCAAATAGAAGTATCCATGATTTATTTATTGGTATTATAAATAAAAAGCTCATTTCTACATTTTTGAAAGAAGCTGAAATCACAGATATACATAAGCCATGTATAAATCTTAGTTTTAAGGAAAAGAAAAACATACTTGGTCTTCTTCACTGCTGGGAATTTGAAATTATAGGTACAAATTCTTTTTCTAATTCTCAGGTAACTGCTGGTGGTATAGATACCAAAGAAGTAAATAATATAACTTTAGAGTCAAATATAATACCTAATCTCTATTTTGCAGGTGAAATTTTAGATATTGATGGAGATTGCGGTGGATTCAACCTTCATTGGGCATGGAGCTCAGGCTTTGTTGCCGGCAAAAACGCAGCACTGTCATAACAATAGTCGTAAAAATTTCTGAATCCATTATCCTTTGAAAGCATTAGGAGCTGTTACAAGGTTACATTTAACTTCATTATATTTAAGACTAGTATTTTTAGTAAAAAAATTGTTGTTAAGAATCTCAGTAGCTTCTTCTAAATTCTTAACCTTAAATAAGAGCTTACCCTTTCCTCTATTGTAGACTCCGCAACCTACTAGGTATCTTGCAGGTTCTACATTTTTTTTGTAGTTTATATGTGCCCCATTTATATCTGTGTTTATTTCTGAATCGAAGTTGCTAATCTTATAGTCAAGTTGAATGAATAAATTATTATCTTTAACCATATTCTCACCACCCAAATGATTATTTAATATAAATATATTATATCGAACACACGTTCTTTTGTCAATAATTTTAAAAAATTTTTTATATAAATATAGACCTGTCTAGTTATATTTTGTTCACTTCCATCTATATTTATTCACAAATATTTCTTAAATCTGTCATGTAGTTGACATATAAGTATTTTATTATTTATGTATAAAGTTAATTAAATCATATCCCCTTTTTAATACTTTTAAATTAAAACAGCACTGGCTTGAGTCACCAGTGCTGTTTTCTATTTAATATATATGTTATACTTTCCTCGGTAACATTTAGTTCCACTTAATTTATAAATGATAGTGGAGAGAAGCTTCTTTTAGAAATCTAGTGGAACTTTGTGACCGACGATAGTAAAAATACTTAGTTAGTTTTAAGGTTGATAAAATTACTTGAATAGATTTTCTATTTAATATATGTTAAATATTTAGCACTAGACCAGCCAACAATTCCATTTACACTAATTTTATACCAGCTGCCATCTGCAGTCTGTTCTAATTTTTCTGCATATTGTCCCTGAGTTAGTACTCCAATAATTTCTGATGTTGATGATGAATTATTTCTTATATTTAACTGATACACATTATTTACCACAACATACTTTTCTGCTGGAACAGATCCTAAAATATTACCGTAAATCCATGCAGTTTGTCCATTGTAACTAACTTTATACCATCCATTTGAAAAATCAATTAGGTTTAATATCGTATTCTTAGGTACTGTAGTTACAATCGCAGAATCAGTAGTTGGATTTAATCTTAAGTTTGCATAATAAGTTACATTAGCTACCTGTGCATATCCACCAACTGTAAATTGCGGGGTTGGTGATGCTGGTATTACTGGCTGAACCACAGGATCATCAATAATATTATTATATCTTGCAGGTACATAACCTGTATTTATTTTATCCATACTAATAAAGTATCTCTTTGTCCCTTGAATTCCCCCATACGTTTGATCAGGAGTTGATTCATAAGTAAAGGCTCCATTCCTTCCATTAAGGGTTCCCCATTTATCAAAAATAACTACGTGGTCTCCTGGCTTATCCAAAATATCCATGTGTTTAATATCATTTAAATTAATCTGTGTAAAATATTTGTTCAGCAAAGTAGTAGTAGATTGCTTATAATCACTAATATTAAAGGCTGATTGAACAAATCCTGAACAGTCTAACCCTGCTGTTCCTGGCACATAGCCAATATTACCTTTAGAATTTACATTTCCAGTAAAAGCTCCTTTACTTACAGCATCTAAAAAGCTTGTCCAGTTAGCATTGTAAGAATAAGTATCAATGCCGTCAATGCCGCCCCAATTATATGGAATTCCTGTCATCTGTGCAGAACCTATGCCTTGAAATTGCTTTGGCTGTGTAACATAAGCACTATACTGTGAACTTATATTGCTGTTTTTACTGGA
>JAUZPN010000218.1 GCA_030705885.1 Bacillota bacterium
ATCAACTCTGGTATATCCATTACGAACGAACTTTGAGAATTGACCTTCAACATATAATCGTTTTTGTACTACACCTGCAGTATTAAAGAAACCACATGTATCACTATTTATCCACCACCATACATAGGCATTCATATTTCCAATTGTCATACAGTCATTAATTTCTTGAGCAGTATCCATACATGCACTTATGCCTTGATCATCTAGATAGTGTTCTGTCATCCATATATCTTTTCCTTTACTACGTGCTAAAGGATAATCCTTTATAGTAGCCCCATATAAATGTCCTCCAACAATAGATACATAAGGACATGCACTAGCATCATTAAGAGTAGGATCTGACAGGGCTGGGTTAAATCCTAAAGACTCAGGCATCATAATCTTAGTAACACTAGAAATTGCAGCACCATAGCTTCTTATAAAAGTATCAAATTGACTTGCTGTCCAAACACATCCTTCATAATCTGGATTCCAATCTGGCTCATTTTGGAGAGATATTGCATATAACTTTACTCCATTATCAGATAAGTATTTTACAAAAGTCTTCAAATAATTTGCATAATCACCATAAGAAGAAGGCTTTAATGATCCATGATTAACTGAATTGTTATCCTTCATTGAAGCTGGCGGTGTCCATGGAGTTGCAAAAACAATAGCTCCTCTTGCAACTGCCTTTTTTGCATTTGAAAGTTCATCTGCCCATGCATTATAGTTTCCTGTATTCCAGCCATCATTTGGGGCAATACGCAGTCTTAAAACACTAAGTCCAGCATCACTAAATAGTGTATCCATACGAGAATCACTAAAAGCTCCACACCATGCACTAGATGCACCAAACCCTCTAATAACTTGATCTTTAGCTGCTAAATTTATTGTATCTGGAGTTGTTGCTGCACTAGCTGGAACTGAAAAATCCATAAGTGGCAAACATGTTATAGAAATAGTGAGCAAAGATAGTAACACTTTTTTTAATTTGACATTCATTTTAACATTCTCTCCTTTATTTGATATCTAATATTTAATAAAAAATACTTATACTATCATACTTATATTATAACAACTTTTTATGGGGACGGTTAACAATTTTTTATCATATTACTACTCAAAATACATAAATTTTTATAATGTATATAATTTAAAAACTTTTTTTGCTTTTCTAACGTCTAATACGTATATAAATAAAATTATTGGGGGAATAAATAATGAAAAAGAAAAAATTTAAAATCATTTCTTTAATACTTGGACTATTCTTATTTTCTGTTATTATTATAGGTTGTAGTCAAAAATCATCATCTACATCAATTTCACACTCTACAGCTGATAGCGGTTCAAGTTCAAATACTAATGAAAAGGTAAACGGTTTTGGTGTTTCCTCAGATAAACCATCATCTGAAAATACTGATTCTGTTTCAAACAAAACTTCTGATACATCAGGTGCTGCACAAGTTAACAATAACAGTAATACAAGCAATAAGATAATACTTTCTGGAAGCGTTCAAATGGAAACATTAAAATATGAAGATACTGTTAAGGCTATTACTGATTATGTTGCATCTATTGGAGGATACTCTGAGAATTCGACAATTCAAGGAAGTGGAATTAATTATAGTAATACTCCTCAACTTAGGCAAGCATCCTTTGTTTTTAGAATTCCTAAGGATAAATTTTCTGAGTTCTTTACAGGTGTAAAAGGATTTGGAACAATAACATCTCAACAAATGAGTGGTAAAGATGTTACTGAAACATATGTTGATACAGATGCCAAAATCAATTCCTTAAAAGTACAGGAAGAAAGACTTTTAGAACTTACAAAAAAGGCAGGTCAGTTAAACGACGTTTTACAGCTTGAAAAAGAACTTACCTCAGTAAGACAACAAATAGATAATTTAACCACCCAGTTAAAGACCATGGATAATGAGGTAACATACTCAACTGTAAATATAACTGTTCAAGAAGTTGATACACCTACATCATTAGCCCCTCAAAAATCAAAAGGATTGTTTGAAAGAATGGGTTATGGTTTTACTCAGTCAATGAAAAATTTATGGACTTTTATTCAAAACTGTTTAGTATTTATCGTATCAGCTTTACCATTTTTGATTGTTATTATCATATTAACTGTAACAGTTTTCTATATATATAAGTTAATAAAAAAACTTATAGAAAAGTTCAAATCTAAATGATATAATAACATATATACCAATTTGTTCACAAAGTTCCACTTAATTTATATACTATCCTCAGTCACAAAGTCCAATAAATTTCTAAAAGAAGCTTCATCTTGCTTCCATTTACAAATTAATTGGAACTATATGTGACGAGGAAAGTATAAAAGAAGACTGCTTATGCTGTCATTTATAAATTAAGTGGAACTAAATGTTTTTGAACAAAGTATAGAAAATCAAAAATTGGGGGGAGCAAATAATGAAAGGTAAAAAATTCAAAATCATTTCTTTAATACTTGTATTATTCTTATTTTCTACTATTATTACAGGCTGTAGTGATAAATCATCATCTGCTGATAATTTAATTGCTAATAAAGATGCAAACTATGTAATAAAATTTAAAGATTCAAATTTCCAAATTTTTATTGATAAAATCCTTCATAAAAAAGATGGTGAACCTATACTTAAAAAGGAAGCTGATACAATAACAACTTTATCTATGGATGTGCCTTCTTTGTCATATGATTTCAAATGCCACATATCAAATTTAGATGATATTAAATATTTTACAAATCTCAAGTCTATATCTATAAATGAAGACAATACACTAAATTTAAGCAGTTTAAGTTACCTTAAAAATTTAAAAGAACTCAGTTTAGGACGCCTTTATACTCTAGATATAACTACTTTAGGTAAGATTCCTAATTTAACCAAACTTACTTTAAGTTCTTATAAAATAAAAGGTTTAACTAATATAAGCAAGTACACTAAGTTAACTACACTCAAAATTTATGATGTTGCTGAAAAACTAGATTTAAGTCCTTTAAGTAAGCTTACTAAGTTAACTGAACTTGTTTTATATACTGTTCAAAAAACACCAGATTTAACTCCTTTAAGTAAGCTTACTAAGTTAACTAAACTTGATTTAACTTCTAATAATCTAAAAAACATTACTGCATTAAGTAAACTTAAAAATCTTTCCACTCTTAATTTATTTGGCAATAATATTGCAGATTTAACTCCTTTGAAAAAACTTAATAAATTAACGACACTAGATTTATCATATAATAATATTACAGATTTAACTCCTTTAAGCAACCTTACTAATTTAACTGTACTTAGATTAGATGGTAATACTTTTAAAGATATAACCCCTTTAAGTAAACTCAAAAAATTAACCAGCCTTAATTTATTGAATCATAACAAATTAGATTTAACTATTTTAAAAGATCATAAAAATTTAACCTCTCTTTATTTATTAGCTGATGGTCCAATATCTTCCTCAGATATTGATGCATTAAATTCTGCTTTACCAAAATGTAATATCAAGCAGCAGTGGTTAATAGGTG
>JAUZPN010000219.1 GCA_030705885.1 Bacillota bacterium
AAGATTTTCAATATCATGATCCAGCGGATTACTGCTTCTGTGGTCTGATATTGCGATTTCACCAGCACCTATTATTTTATCAATCAAAATGATATCATCACGGCAGCTGTCTGTAATAGTTCTAGTAGGAAATTGATAACATCCAGTCCAAATAAATGTATTAATACCTTCTAAATCTAAGGATCTTGATTTAGCAAGTAAGCCTTGTAAAGAACGTGTGGTGCCATCTGTTCCTAGTAATCCTGCAATAGTTGTAACACCATTTTCAATTATAGAATTTAATTGTATTTCAGATACTCTAGTAGTATAGCCTCCTTCGCCTCCTCCTCCAATTATATGAACATGTAAATCAATAAAGCCTGGAACAACATACTTATCCTTTATATCTATTACAGTGGATTCTAAAAAGTCTTTTGGTGGTATGCTTATAAAATCATCTACTCTTGCTATTTTATCTTGCAAAATTAATATATCCTTTTTATTTAAAAATTTAGGAGAATATACTAGTCCGTTTTTTAACAATATAATCATTTTTGCCTCCATAAAACTAAAAAATAATAAAAAATCAATAGTTTGAATATACTTTAATATTTTTGTCAAAAATTTAAAAATAAATACAAAAATATTTTAGAAAAAGAAGGGAATATTAACAACATATAGAATAATATATACATACAAAAAATTATATAAGTTAATATTTAGACTGGGGGAATTTGAATGTATTTAACATTTGACAAAGAAAATAATATTTTGATAGCACATATGGCTGGAGAATTAGATCATCATAGTTCTGAAGAAGTTAGAAATAAAATTGATGATAGAATTGAAAGGTGCAAAATTGAAAAATTAATTATGGATTTTTCAAATGTCACTTTTATGGACAGCTCTGGAATAGGAGTTGTGATTGGAAGATATAAAAAATTGTCTATAAAGAAAGGTATTGTTTGTATTGCTAATGTTAAAGAATCTGTTAGAAGGGTATTTGAATTATCAGGTATGTTTAAAATTATAAATGTTTATAGCAATATAGATGAAGCAATTAAAGCAATTTAACAGGGGGGTTAATTATGTTTGAAAATAGAATGAAAATAGAATTTTTAAGTAAGTCACAAAATGAAAGCTTTGCAAGGGTGGCTGTTGCAGCTTTTGCTTCTCAGCTGGATCCAACAATAGAAGAAATAACAGATGTTAAAACAGCAGTATCTGAAGCAGTTACTAATGCTATTATTCATGGATATGAAAATAAAGAGGGAATTATATATATTGAGGCAGTCATTTTAGGTAATGAATTTACTGTAATTGTATCTGATAATGGAGTTGGTATTGAGGATGTTGAAGCTGCAATGCAGCCGCTTTATACTTCACGTCCTGATTTAGAAAGATCAGGTATGGGGTTTACTGTAATGGAAAGTTTTATGGACAAATTAGATGTTGAATCAAAGATTGGAAAAGGTACAAAAGTAATTATGAAAAAAACATTTAATTCAATAAGTTAGGTGTGAAAATATGGAGAAAAAAATATTTAATAATCAGAAAGTTAAATATGAAAATAACCTAGAGCTAATAAAAAAAGCTAGAGGTGGAGATAAGGAAGCATTAGATACATTAATTCAACTAAATCTACCACTTGTATCAGCTATAAGTAAGAAATTTTTAAACAGGGGTTATGAATATGAGGATATTTTCCAAATTGGTTCTATAGGATTAATTAAAGCATTTAATAATTTCGACTCTAGTTATAATGTTAGGTTTTCAACTTATGCAGTTCCAATGATAATAGGAGAAATAAAAAGATTTTTAAGAGATGATGGTATAATTAAGGTTAGCAGAAGTATAAAGAATTTAGCAAAAAAATTGCATTATGATAAAGAAGCACTATCTAAAAAGTTGAATAGAGAGCCTACTATAGAAGAATTGGCAGAATTTTCAGGTATAAGTTCTGAAGATATTGTTTTTGCAACAGAATCAGTTAGTGGATTGCAGTATCTATATGATACTATTCATCAGGATGATGGAGCACCAGTTCTTTTAATAGATAAGTTAAGTGAAAATTGTGAAGAAGATAAGGAAATAGTGGATAAACTTGCATTAAAGGAAGCATTAAATAGTTTAGATGTTAAATCAAGACAGGTAATAATGCTGAGATATTTTAAAGATAAAACCCAGATTCAGGTAGCAAAAATGCTAGGTATTAGTCAAGTTCAAGTATCAAGAATTGAAAAAAAAGTTTTAAAAATAATGAAAGAAAGGTTAAGTGGATAAGTGTATATATCTTATCCGCTTTTTGTATCATATACTTTCCTCGGTCACATTTAGTTCCACTTAATTTATAAATGATAGCGGAGAGAAGCTTCTTTTAGAAATTAAGTGGAACTTTGTGACCGAGGATAGTATAATATTTATTTTTTTGGAGTTGGAGTATTAGTTGCTGCAGGTATAGTTGTTACAACTGGTGCTATAGATGGTGTTGGTGTTATTGAGTTCTCTTGTTTTATACTTGAACCTCCATGAATAGTACAATAAGTAGTTGGTTCAGTCCCAGTAATAAACATTTCAGCAAATGTGCTATAACAATTTTGGGTGGCAAGTTCACCAGAACCAGAACATACAACAACATGATTGATACCAGAAGGTTCTGAAATATCTTTTACTGCAAGATTTTTATGAGCTTCTTCCATTATTTGAGACCATATAGCTGCTGCATTATTACTGCATAATCCTGATACTATATCATTATTATCATTTCCAATCCAGACAGCACCTGAATAGTATGGGGTTAAGCCACAGAACCATAGATCCTTTGAATTACTTCCAGTACCTGTTTTTCCAGCTACAGGCATATCACTAAAAGGAGCATAAGATGCTGTACGTGCAGGATCAGTAGAAGAAGTAGGTCCTTTAAGTAAATCATACATAATATAAGCAGTTTGAGGAGATATAACTTTAGAAGTTGAGTCATTATTTTCTAAAATTACTTTGCCGCTTCTATCAACTACTTTGGTATATAATTTTGGTGGAGTGTATATCCCACTGTTTCCAAAAACACCATATGCTGAAGCCATAGCCATAGTATTCGATCCAATATTTAACTGACCTAATGCCATTGCAGCAAGACCATCATTTGTAGATATCGTTGTAATGCCAAAACGTTTGGCATAATCCTTACCAGTATTTATTCCAATTTCATCTTCAAGCTTTAAAGCTACTAAGTTTCTAGATTCAGTAATTGCCTGCCTTATAGAAATTGGTCCTAAGTATAAACCATCATCATCTTTTGGATTATAAGGGACACCATTTGAACCATACTTTTGCTGCAATTCATCTGAAAAAGCAGTATCATCAATAATTGAGGCTGCTGTATATTGCTTTGTATCGATTGCAGGTGCATAAACAGCTAGAGGTTTAATTGATGAACCTGTCGGCCTAAGAAACTGCTTTGCACCATTAAAAGCTGCTCTATTATATGAACGTGCAGGCTGTTCTCCTCGTCCGCCTATAATAAC
>JAUZPN010000022.1 GCA_030705885.1 Bacillota bacterium
AAGTTTTTTTTCCGCTTCTTCTTTTCTAGTCTTATATTTTACAATGCCAGAAGCTTCTTCTAATAAATTTCTTCTATCTTCCGGTTTTCCGCTCAATATTGCTTCTATTTTTCCTTGACCAATTATTGAATATCCTTCTTTTCCAATACCAGTATCCATAAAAAGTTCTTGGACATCTTTTAATCTACATTGTGTATTATTAATATAATATTCACTTTCACCAGAACGAAATAACCTTCTTGATATTGTTACATCTGAATATTCAATTGGAAGCTTCCCTTCAGTATTATCTAATGTTAATGAAACTTGTGCCAAACTTACAGGTTTTCTATATTGTGTACCTGCAAAAATGACATCTTCCATTTTACCTCCTCTTAATGATTTTATACTCTGTTCTCCAAGCACCCAGCGTACAGCATCAGCAATATTGCTTTTCCCACTGCCATTTGGTCCTACAACAGCAGTTACACCTCTCTTAAAAATTAAATTAGTTCTATCTGCAAAGGACTTAAAACCTCTTATTTCTACAGATTTTAAGAACATAGCTACACTCTCCTTAAGGTATTCCAATTTAGCATTAGTTTATAATCTATTATTATACTTTCCTTGGGCACATTTAGTTCCAATTAATTTGTGAATGATAGCGAGGAAAAGCTTCTTTTAGAAATTTATTGGAACTTTGTGACCGAGGATAGTATATATAGATTATACTATTTAAATAACTGTGTAAATATTGGTATAAGTCCGATTATAAATACTACTATCATAAAATAGATTAGTATCTTTGCAAGTTTTTCTCTCTTTTTTTTATTCATTGTCTGCACCTCATAATACTATGTAATTTAGTAATAATATAAATATAGTTTATATTATTACTCATTAAAATTCAATTAAAAAATAAAGAAAAACCGTGTAATGTACAATTGAAAGAATTATTTTACACAAATATCTAACAATATATCACACGGTTCAGCTTATAATATTTTATATCATAAAACTATCTTGGTTCTACAATAAATTTAATAGCAGTTCTCTCTTCCCCCTCAATAGTTATTTCTGAAAAAGCAGGTACAACTACTAAATCAATTCCGTTTGGAGCAACAAATCCTCTTGTAATTGCAATAGCTTTTACTGCTTGGTTTACTGCTCCAGCTCCAACTGCTTGAACTTCTGCTGTACTATTTTCTCTTAAAACAGCTGCTAAGGCTCCTGCTACAGATTTTGGCTGTGATTGTGCTGATACTTTTAAAACTTCCATTGTATTATTCCTCCCTACAAAATTAGTTGTAATGATTGTACAGGAATAATATTCTATAAAATATTAAAATATCCTTCTTTATAAGTTTTATTAATATAATCATAAAACGATAAGTTTTTACAGAATTCATTACACTTTAATATAAAACTCCCTCTATTGATATTATCATCTTGGATTATTTTAATATTTTGTGTCGGCAGTTGTTTTTTTATGTCTGAAAAAAATTTTTTTCCATTAGAAAAAAGTTTGGATAAATCTCTGCTATTCAATTTTATAAATAATTGTTCAGTAAAATTTTTTGGGCACTCATTTAATATCATTTCATTTAATATTTTGCTTTCTACTAATTCTCTAAACGCTGGATGAAAAGGCCCAGCAGCTATCTCTCCGCCTTCATTAATTTCTTCAGTAGGCTGCAGCCCTATTCTAATAACATTAATATTATTTGAAATAAGCATAATATATAAAATTTTGCTTATTTCTATTGCTTCATTAAGAGTATATGGTTTATATATACCATTATAATATAATGTTTCCATAGGAGTATTTTTAATAACGAGTGCTGGATATATTCTGCACATATCAGGAGTCAACTCAATTATATTTTTTACAGTATAAATATCTTTTTCAAAAGTATCTCCTGGTAATCCAATCATGATTTGATGTCCTAAAACAAATCCAAATTCTTTTATAAGATTAGAAGCTTTTACAACATCATTACTGCTGTGTCCTCTTCCTGATTGTTTCAATACATCCTCATCCATGGATTGTACACCCAGCTCAATTATATCAACTAAATTTTCTTTTAAGTTTGATAATATTTTATCATCGATATAATCAGGTCTTGTAGATAATCTGATGTAATTAATCCTACCAGTTTCTTTATATTTTCTTACAGAAGATAATAACTCCTTCTGCTTATTTATATCTATAGCTGTAAAAGTACCGCCAAAGAATGAAACTTCAACTATAGCATTATTTTGATCTATAGTATTCAAATACTCTTCTACAGTACTTTGCACAAAGTCTGCATTTATTTCATTTGAAACTCCTGTTATAGTATTTTGATTGCAAAATACACAATTATGCGGGCATCCTTCATGAGGAACAAATATTGGTATTATATAATGCTTTTTACTCATTAAACTCCTCCATAAAATCACCATTTTTTTTAAGAGCTTCTTTAGCCGCATTTTGTTCTGCTTCTTTTTTACTATAACCTGTTCCTATACCAATATTAATATCATTTATCTTGACTTCTATACAAAATTTTCTTCTATGTGCTGGACCTTCTTCTGAAATTAAATCATACTTTATTGATACTTCTCCATTTTTCTGAAGAAATTCTTGAAGTTTTGTTTTATAGTCTAGAATTATTTTGTTTCGTATGGCTTTATCAATTATAACTGAAAATTTTTGTAAAATAAATTTTCTTGCTTCTTCAAAACTACTATCAAGATATACAGCAGCAATTACTGATTCTACACTATCTGCTAGTATAGAAACTCGTTCTCTTCCACCTGTTAATTCTTCACCTTTTCCCATTAATAAAAAGCTGCCTATATTCCATGACTTAGCAATGTTTAATAAGGAATTTTCACATACAATTAATGATCTTATTTTTGTTAATTCTCCTTCAAGCTTATTCTTTAATCTATTAAACAAATATTCAGATATACATAGTTGAAGTACAGAATCACCTAGAAATTCTAATCTTTCGTTGTATTCATTTGCTTTTCTTTGGCTGTTATATGAACTATGAGTTAATGCATGAATTAGTAAATCTTTATTTTTAAAATTATATCCTATTTTTTCTTCAATATTTGCAAATTCTATATCATATTTAATTATTTCAATCATCTCCTAAATATTTTACAAAAAATTAAATTCATTATTCAATATACTATATAGGTATAATTATATATTCAAGAATAAATTTAATTAGTAAATTTGTTATAAATTAAAGTCCCGTTTATAGACGGGACTTTATGCTATTCCTCAACATGAGCTTTTATATAATCTACAGCATTTCCAACAGTAGATATTTTTTCAGCATCTTCATCAGGAATTTCAGTATCAAACTCTTCTTCAAGAGCCATAATGAGTTCAACTAAATCAAGAGAATCAGCACCAAGATCTTCCATGAATGAAGATTCTAAAGTAATTTCATCTTCATCTACACTAAGCTGTTCTGCTATAATTTTTTTTATTTTATCAAAAATCATATTTTCACCTCCCGATCTTATTATGAAAATTGCATTGCTACTCATAAAATATGATTCAAAAATCAAAATATGTATGTGCAATTCCCTCTCTATAGATAATATTACATATACAGTTTATCGTCAATAACTATGTTTAAAAAATTTAATTATTTTCAGTTTCAGTTTGAGTATTTCCTTTACACAATTCAGTTTCAATCTTTTCAATTATTTTATCATCATAAAAATTAATTGCTTGTCTAATGGCATTTTTAAAGGCTTTTGCATTTGAGCTGCCATGAGCTTTTATACATATACCTTTTATTCCAATGAATGCTGCACCACCATATTCTGTGTAATCAAATTTCTTTTTAAAGTTTGAAAAAAGTGGCTTTAAAAGAAGGCCTCCAATTTTACTTCTTAATGATTTCATTATTTCATCGCTCAAAATATGAAAAATAGTTGAAACAGTTCCTTCATACATTTTAAGAACTGTATTACCTACAAAACCATCGCAAACTAATATGTTGGTATCACCATTAGGAATATCCCTTGGCTCTATATTTCCCACAAAATTAAAATTTGATTCTTTTAACAACTGATATGCAGCTTTTGTAAGTTCATTTCCCTTTTCTTCTTCTGCTCCATTGTTTATTAATCCAATACTTGGATTTTTAGTTTTTAATATATTTTCAAAGTATATCTTTCCCATTAGTGCAAATTGAAATAGATTTTTGGGTTTAGAGTCTACATTAGCACCACAATCTATAAGCATAAATGGTCCATTTTTACCCGGCATTATTGGTGCTAATGCAGGTCTGTCTATTCCTTTAATTCTGCCTATTATTAGGAGTGCACCTGCCATTAATGCACCAGTGCTTCCTGCAGAAAGTACAGCATCAGCTTCTTTATTTTTTACAAGCTCAATAGCCTTATACAGACTAGAATCTTTTTTATGTTTTATTGCCATTACAGGATGTTCATTTGGAGTAATTATTTCTTTAGTATTTACTATACGTATTTTTTCTTGCTTATAAGTGTATTTAGCCAGTTCTTTTATTATTTTATCTTCTATGCCTGTAATTATTATGTCAACATCATATTCATTTACGGCTAAGACAACGCCTTCAACTATAGCTTCAGGACTAAAATCCCCGCCCATACCATCAACAGAAATAACCATAGTAATACCTGTTATACAGGTTTCACTTCCTTCCTAACTATTTAATTATATGAAGAAATATAAAATAAAAGAAAGTCATTTGACTTTCTTTTATTTTTCTGCTTTAACTGCGATAACTTCTTTACCATTATAATATCCACAATTTTTGCAAACTCTATGAGCAAGTTTCATTTCATGGCACTGAGGACATTCAATTATACCTGGTAAACTAAGCTTAAAAGTCTGAGCTCTTCTTGAGTCCCTTTTTGCTTTTGAAAATCTTCTAGCTGGATTTCCCATTGTAACACCTCCTTAATTAGCTGAAAACAAATCTTTTAATTTTGATAGTCTTGGATCAATTGTATCTTTACTACAATTACATGAATGAAAATTTAAGTTTGTTCCACAATTCTGACATAGCCCTTTACAGTCTTCCATACAAAGCATTTTAATAGGTAAAGTCATAATTATGTTATTTTGAATTACGTCAGTGATATCAATATTATCTCCATTGAAATAAATAATATCATCAAAAACATTAATGTCTTTTTCTTTGTTTGAGAATTTTTCGACTATTGGAATATCAATATTTTGATTAAAATTTTCATTGCATCTTGAACAAACTAATTCTAATTCTGTTCTAATTATGCCATCAAAATTTATTATATCTCCAAGCAAATTCAGGATTCCACTTAAATGGACAGGCTTATTGAACTTAATAAACTCATCACTTTTAAAATCTGAAGCTTCGATAATTAAATCTATTTTCTTTTCACCTGATTTTTTTTTGAGCAAATCAGAAATATCAATTGTCATATTCTCACCTCTAGCTTTAAGACCTGTTTCTAAACATTATAAATATGTAATAGCCACAATCTATTATATAAAGAGGAGAGTTAAAAGTCAAGATTAATTTGTATAGTATTTTTTAAGCTAATGTAATTTCTTTTGTATCTCTTGCAATCATTAACTCTTCATCTGTAGGTATTACTAATATCTTAACCTTTGAACCTTCTACACTTATATATTCAGCATCAGTAGCAGCATCATTTTTAACTTTATCTAACTCAGCACCTAAGAACTCTAATCCTTCACAAATGCCCTCTCTTGTAACAGCAGAATTTTCGCCAATTCCTGCTGTAAATACTATGCAGTCAACCCCGCCCATAGCAGCAGCATAAGAACCAATATATTGTTTTATCCTATAATTAAATAAATTTACAGCTAATTCTGCTCTTTTATTTCCTTCTTGAAAAGCAGCTTTTTTAATATCTCTAAAGTCACTGCTGACTCCTGAAATTCCATAAACTCCTGATTTTTTATTAAGTAAATTTTCTACTTCATCTACAGATAATTTAGCTTCTTTTATTAAAAACGTTACTACTGCAGGGTCTATATTACCACTTCTAGTTCCCATAGCTACACCTTCTAAAGGAGTAAATCCCATACTAGTATCAATACATTTGCCATTTTTAATAGCTGCAACACTGCATCCATTTCCTATGTGGCATGTAATAATTTTTAATTCAGAGATATCCTTACTTAACATTTTAGCAGCTTCTTTAGAAACATATCTATGTGATGTGCCATGAAAACCATATTTTCTTATGCTGTATTTTGAATATAATTCATATGGAAGTGCGTACATATAAGCATAATCAGGCATTGTTTGATGAAATGCAGTATCAAAAACAGCAACCATTGGTACATTAGGCATCAAATCTTTACATGCATTAATACCAATTATATTTGCTGGATTATGAAGAGGTGCTAGCTTTGAACATTCTTCTATTGATTTTAGAACGTCATCATTAATTAAAACAGATTTTGAATAATTTTCTCCTCCATGTACCACTCTATGACCCACTGCAGATATTTCATCCATGCTGCTAATTACCCCATGATCTTTGTCTATTAAAGAATCTAAAACTAATTTGACAGCCTCAGTATGATTATTCATTGGTTTAGTTATAATATATTTATCTCTGCCTTCTACTTTTTGTACTAAATTTGAACCTTCAATTCCTATTCTTTCAACAAGACCTTTAGCAAGTACTTTTTCATTTTCCATGCTAATTAATTGATATTTTAATGAAGAACTTCCACAGTTAATTACTAGAATATTCATATTTATTAATTACCCCTCATTTCTCAAGTTATTTTTTTATTTTTTGAGCCTGTACTGAAGTAACTGCAACTACGTTTACAATATCATCTGAACTGCAGCCTCTTGATAAATCATTAATTGGTTTTGCAAATCCCTGGCATACAGGACCTATTGCTTCTGCTCTTGCAAAACGCTGAACTAATTTATAACCAATATTACCAGATTGAAGATCAGGAAATATTAATACATTTGCTTTACCAGCGACTTCACTTCCAGGAGCTTTTTGATCAGCTACTTTTTGATCTATTGCTGCATCAAGCTGCAATTCACCATCAATTTTTAAATCAGGTCTTGCTTTTTTTGCAATTTCAGTTGCTTTTCTAACTTTTTCAACTAATTCATGATCTGCACTTCCCATTGTTGAAAAAGATAATAATGCTATTCTTGGTACTTCAATTTCACATAAATTCTTTGCAGTTTCAGCAGTAGCTATTGCAATTGAAGCAAGCTGCTCAGCATTTGGATTTGGATTAACTGCACAGTCCGAAAATACTAATACCCCTCCTTGACCATAGTCACACTTTGGTATAAGCATTATAAAAAAACTGGATACTACAGAAACACCTGGTGCATTTTTTATTATTTGAAGACCAGGTCTTAATAAATCTCCAGTTGTATGTATAGCTCCAGATACCATACCATCGGCATCATTTAATTTTAACATCATTGTAGCAAAGTACATAGGATCTCTAACAATAACAGCAGCTTTTTCTAAAGTCATACCTTTACTTTTTCTAAGTTCATAGAATTCATTTACATATGAATCAATTTTATCAGATTTATTTGGATCAATTATTCTAATATCAGTTATATTTGCATTTAATTTTTCAGCTTTACTGATTATTCTTTCTTTATTACCAATTAATATTACTTCAGCTAAAGCATTTTCTTTGATTTTTTCACATGCCAGAAGAGTTCTTTCCTCCTCTCCTTCGGGAAGCACAATTCTCTGAATATTATTTTGTGCCATTTTCCATATTTGTTCCATAAGTTTCATGATAATATCTCCTTTCCCTGTTTAAAAATACACACACATATAATATACCTTTTTTTATATATAAATATCAATAAAAATATTGAAAAAATATCAAAAAAGAATAATTTAATTATCAATTTTATTTATAATATTTTGATTATTTTAACTTTATTATATATAATATATAATATATTTGTATTATATAATTATAAATAATTATAAATAGCTATATTTACGTTTTTCATAATTGAAAGAAAACAAATTTTAAAAAAGGTAGGTTATTAATTTGAATATTACAGGAATAATAGCTGAATATAATCCGTTACATTCAGGTCATGAACATCATATTAATGTTACAAAAAACATTTTAAAGTCTGATGGCATTATTGGTATTATGAGTGGTAATTTTGTGCAAAGAGGTATTCCTGCAATGATTGACAAATGGAATAGAACAAAGATGGCATTACTTTCTGGTATAGATTTAGTTATAGAACTTCCAGTGATTTATGCAGTTTCATCAGCAGAATTCTTTGCTTTTGGAGCTGTAAGTCTGCTTAATGCTCTTGGAGGTGTAACTAATATAAGCTTTGGCAGTGAACTAGGAGAAATAGAACCATTAATTTCTATTGCTAAAATTCTAAATTCAGAACCTTTTGAGTTTAAGGAAAAGCTTGTTAATAATATAAATCAAGGAATGTCATATCCAACTGCAAGAAGTAAAGCATTAATCGAAATTTACAGTCCGAAACTGCCTTATGATATAAATGAAATATTTAAAACTTCAAATAACATATTAGGAATTGAGTATTGTAAAAGTATATTAAAGTTAAATAGCAGAATAAACCCATTAACAATTAATAGAGTTGGAGACAGCTATAATAGTAATAAAATTGTTTCAGATTTTACTAGTGCTACTGCAATAAGAAAGTATTTAAAACAAAATAAAGATATTTCATCTATTTGCACATATTTGCCGCAAAGCAGCTATAATATAATTAAAAATTTATATGAATCAAATTATGATTTTACATTTGAAGATGATATTCTTCCATTTATAAAGCATAAATATTTTACAACTGGAAATAATTTTGAAATTTTACCAGATGTAACTGAAGGAATTGAAAATAAAATTCATAAAGCTATAGAGAAATATAATAGTATTGATGATGTAATACAAAACGTTAAGAGCAAAAGATTCACTTATTCTAGAATCAGCCGAATTCTTTGCCAATATTATATAGGATTTGATACATTAAATTCTAAGCTGTTACGGAGTCAGCAATGTCCATATGCACATGTTCTTGGTTTTAACAATACAGGTAAAAGTATATTAAAATATTTAAAAGAGTATACCGCAATACCAATATATACAAAGCTTCCAAAAGAAATAAATGAATGCATTAGATTAGACATAAATGCTACTAAAGCATATAGCATTATTAATAAAAATATTAATCCATATAATGATTATTTAGTAAGTCCAATTATGATATAGGTATACAATTTAGTTGTATTATTTTTTATTTCAGTAAAAGTATAATAAATAGGAAGTATAATTTCAATAGTTATATTAATATAATATTATCAAGAATATTGTTTAGGAGTATTTGAATTGAAATATGTTTTATTGCTTATAATTTTTTTAATGATTATTGCAGTATATTTGTTTTTTATAGGAAAATGTAGAAACTTGATAATAACAATATTATGTTCAGTTTTAATAATTGGAATAATAATTTCCCCACAAAACTGCATAAATGCTTCAATAAAAGGAGCCGAACTATTTTTCTATAAGGTTTTTCCATCAGTTTTTCCTTTTGTTGTTATTTCAAATTTAATAATATGTTTTGGTGGTATTAATATTTATTCAAAGTTGCTAGGCAGGATATTATGTAGTCCAATAAAGATTCCAAAGCAGTGTACCTTTGTAATAATTGTAAGTGCATTATGTGGTTACCCATTAGGAGCAAAGTATACATGTGATTTATATGAAAAAAAATTAATTGATAAAAATACAGCTGAAAGATTAATTAATATAGCTTCTAATGCAGGTCCTTTGTTCATAATAGGTTCTATAGGTACATCTATTCTTGGTAATACATATTTGGGATATTTATTGATTACTGCTAACTATCTTTCATGTTTTATTATGGGTATAATACTAAAGCCCCAAAAAACAAAATGCAATTGTGAAATATTTTATAATAAAAACTATAATGAAAGTGTAAATATAGGTAGTGCTATTAAGGAAAGTGTTGAAAATTCAATTAAAACATGTTTTTCAATTGCAGGCTTTATAATATTGTTTTCTGTAATAAATGCAATTATAGTTAATAATAAAGCATTTATTTCATGTATAAATGCTTTAGCTATTATTTTTCATACAGATAAAAGAATAATAAAATGTTTTATACTTGGAGTTATAGAAATGACAAACGGATGTAATTGTGCATCTATGCTAAATGCAGACATAATTTATAAAATAGGGTTAATATCATTCTTTCTTGGATTCAGTGGATTTTCAATAATATCTCAAGTATATTCTTTTACTTCAAAAATAAACTTATCTATTAAGAAATATATAAAACGAAAATTTTTACAAGGAATAATAAATTCAGCTTTAAGTATACTTCTGTATCTTCTTAGTAGTATTAATGCTGATTCGATTTCTACTTTCAATAATAATAATGAAAAATTTGCAAATCCATTAATCTTAGTCTTTTTATGTATACTTTTTATTATTCCTTTTCTATTTTCAAAAACAAAAGACATTACTTAAGATTTCTTAATTCTTTTATATTTTGCTTAATTGAATTTGAAGTAGATGATACCTCACCATTTAATGATTCCATAAATTTTTCTACTTCATTTTTAACATTATTTAACATTAGTTTTCCTTCTGAGTCTATCTCCATTTGAAGCTGGCACAGGATTTCATCAGCATAATCTCGTGCTGAAAGGCGCATATTTTTTGCATCTTTTTGAGCCGAACTGATTATTCCCTGTGCTTTAATTCTAGCTTCTTTTGTGATGTCATTATTATCAATTTTCTTTTTAATTTCTTCAATACTTTCTTTTCGGATTAATTCTGCTTCTTCTTTAGCATCATTGATTATTTTTTGTTTTTCTTCAACAATCCATTGAGCTTTTTTAAATTGCTCTGGAAGATTGTTTATTACCTGCTCGATTATGTCTAATACTTCTTTTTTATTAATAACAACTTTTCCTGTAACAGGTATTTTTGATGATGTGCTGATAACTTCCTGAAGATATTCTAACAGTTCAATAATATCCATAAACATACCACCCTTATTTTTTAAATTTTTTAATAATATCTGGTATTACTTCATCAGGAACTAAATCTTTTATACAGCCTCCGAATGCTGCAACTTGTTTTACTGATGAAGAACTTAAATAAGAATATTGAGTACTTGTCATCATAAATAAAGTTTCAATTGATGGATCAAGCTTATTATTCATCAACGCCATTTGAAATTCATATTCAAAATCTGATAAAGCTCGAAGTCCTTTTATTATAACTTTAGAATTTTTATTTTTCATAAAATTGATTAGTAATCCGCTAAAACTTTCGACCTCAACATTTGGAATAGATTTAACTGACCTTTTTATTAATTCAACTCTCTCACTTTCATTAAAAACACCTTTTTTATCAGGGTTTATTAAAACTCCAACTATTAATAAATCAAATAATTTAGAGGCTCTATTGATAATGTCTAAATGTCCATTAGTTATTGGATCAAAACTCCCCGGATATATTGCTATTCTCATTTTAGTCCTCCTTATATCTATAAAAGCAAACTGTTGTATTTCCATAAATTCTATGGTCCACCAACTTGATTTTGCTATCACCTTCAAATAGAGTTTCTTTTGAGTCTATTTTTGTTACAATTATACCTTTTTTATCAAGTAATAAATTATCTGAAATAATACTTATAGCTGGTGGAATCATTTCTTTTGCATAAGGCGGATCTATAAATATAATATCAAATTTTTTATTTTGAGTTACAAAATTTTTTAGTACTGTATATGAATCCATATTATAGCAAATACATTTGTCAGTAAATTTTAATAGTTCAACATTTTTTTTTAATAATTCAAATGTATTTGCACCTTTGTCAACTAGTGAACACTCATGTGCCCCTCTGCTTATTGCTTCTAAACCAAGACTTCCTGTTCCTGCAAA
The DNA here is from genome assembly GCA_030705885.1 of Bacillota bacterium. GTDB lineage: Bacteria > Bacillota > Clostridia > Clostridiales > Clostridiaceae > JAUZPN01. Next base: position 11,969 of record JAUZPN010000022.1, read on the forward strand.
AACATCTAATACTGTTGAATCTACTACATAATTTTGTATTATATTAAAAATTGATTCTTTAATTCTATCTAGAGTAGGTCTTGTTTCCATACCTTCAGGTGATAAAATTTTTCTGCCTTTTGCAAGCCCCGCTATTATTCTCATTTTTTGCCTCCTATTTGCATTTGCATAATTATTCTACTATCCTCGGTCATAAAGTTCCATTATATCTGTTCTTACAAAAATTCTAGAAACATTAACATTTTGCTGGATATAATGCAAAATGTTTATTATATATAGATTAATACAAAAACTGATTTTTTTCAAGAATTATAATGAGATATGTATAAATTTATCTTTTTATACACTTAGTTAAAACAAATATATTGAGATGTTTTTTCCATATTATTCAATATTTCGTTTTTAACTTTAATATCATCTTCATCATTACTTTTTAAAAGTGTTTTAGCTTCTTGATTTGCAATTTTAAAAATATCTAAATTATCTAATAAATTTGAAAAAATATGTTCAGCTTCTCCATGCTGCTTAAATCCGAAGAGTTCACCACTCCCTCGTAGTTTTAAATCCTCTTCTGCAATAACAAATCCATTGTGATTATTTTTTATTATTTCCATTCTAGTTTTAATTTTTTCATTTGTAATTTTTGCGATTAATATACAATATGATTTATTTACTCCTCTTCCTACCCTTCCACGCAGCTGATGAAGCTGTGATAAGCCGAACCTTTCAGCATTTTCTACTATCATCAAAGTAGCATTAGGTACATTTATTCCAACTTCAATAACTGTAGTAGAAACTAATACTTTAATATCACCATTTTTAAAATTATTCATTATTTCATTTTTATTTTTTGCAGTCATTTTTCCATGAAGCATAGCTATACTTATATTTTTAAAAACTCCTGTTTTTAAGGAGTTATAGAGTTTTTCAACAGAATTTAGATTAAGTTCATCATTTTCTTCAACTAAAGGACAAACAATATAAACCTGTCTGCCTTTATTAATTTCTTCAAGTGCAAACTTATATATTCGGCTTTTGGCACTTTCATTTACATAAAATGTATCAATTTTCTGTCTTCCAGGAGGCATTTCATCTATTACAGATAAATCTAAATCTCCATACAAATAAAGGGCTAATGTTCTTGGTATTGGGGTTGCTGTCATAACAAGAATATCTATATTTTTACCTTTGTTAAATAACTTGCTTCTCTGTATTACTCCAAATCGATGTTGTTCATCTGTAACTACCATCCCTAAATTTTTAAATTCAACATCATTTTGTAGTAATGCATGAGTACCAATAATAATATCTATATTTCCATCTTTTAATTCATTTTTTACTAGTTCTTTTTCCTTTGCTTTTATACTTCCAGTTAATATTTTAATTTTTACATTAAAGTCTTTCAATAATTTTAATGTTTCTTCAAAATGCTGATTAGCAAGGACTTCAGTTGGAGCCATTAAAGCTGCTTGATACCCATTCATTACAACATTAAACATTGCAATAATAGCTATTATAGTTTTTCCACTACCAACATCACCTTGTACTAATCTATTCATTGATGTAGCACTTTTTTCTTCTAGTAAAATTTCCCTCATAACTTTATTTTGAGCATTGGTAAGTTTGAAAGGAAGCTTCTCCTTCAGACTTTTTAACTCTGAACAACTTTTAAAGCTAATTCCCTTATTATCAGTTCTAAGAAAATCCTTTAGCATTAAGACTTTCATGGAATAAGCAAATAATTCTTGAAATTTTAATCTTTTTGTTGCATCGATAAGCTTTTCATTAGATAATGGAAAATGAATATTATTTATTGCTTCATTTAAACTGCAGAAATTATACTTTTCTATTATCCATTTTGGCATGTTTTCATTAAATTTAATTCTTTGTAAAACAGTTTTAATCATCTTTGTAATAAAATTATTTGTTAAGTTTTTTGTTAATGAATATTTTGGAATAATCAAATAACATAAATCTTTGTCCTTGTTAAAATTATTAGCGATAGACTCATCTTCAATTTGTGGATTTATTATTAATTTTTCCTTGTTAAACATTTCAATTCTACCATTTAGATAATAAGTATTAATTTTATTAAATTTATTTTTTATATAGGGCTGATTAAACCATTTTACTTTAAAATCACTAGTACCATCATTAAATATAATAGTTGTTATAATTCTATTTCCGAGAGTTCTAATATCCCCCAATATTTTAACAACAGTACATTTAATTATGATTTTATCATTTTCATTAAAGTCTTTTATTGAATTAGAATAATATATTTTTTCATAGTCTCTTGGAAAATATAATACTAAATCTAAAATCGTAAATATTCCGCATTTATTAAATGATTCTGCCATTTTAGGTCCAATACCTTTTAATTCAATTATATTATTATATAAATTCATTTTTACCTCATTTTTAAATTTCAATTCACTACAAGAAAAAAAGCCTTAAGGCTTTTTTTAATACTATTCTATAGAAAAAATAAAGTAATATAAAGGTTGTTTACCAAAGTAACATTGAATATCTACATCATGATATTTTTTTGTTAATTTATTAATTAATTCATTAACCTTAGATTCATCAGTTTCTTTACCATATAAAATAGTAATGAGTGAGATATCATCATTATATATGTCATCTATCATTTTTTCACATATATCATAGCAGCTAGTTCCAACCTCTTTTATTTTGCCATCCAGTATTCCTAATATATTTCCTTGGTTTATTAATTTACCATCTATTTCTGTGTCTCTTACTGCATATGTGACCTGACCAGAAATCACAGTGGAAATTCCTTCAGTTATTGTTTTAATGTTATCCTCAACTTCCTCATCAGCATTAAATAAAGTTAGTGCTGTAATTCCTTGAGGTATAGTCTTTGATGGTATAACAACAACATTTTTGTCTGAAAGTTCTTTTGCTTGTGTAGCTGACATAATTATATTTTTATTGTTAGGCAGTATAAAAATATTTTCTGCATTAATTTTATTTATACAATTTAAGATTTCTTCTGTGCTAGGGTTCATAGTTTGCCCGCCCTCTATCACAAAATCCGTTCCTAAATCCTTAAAAATATCTCTAATTCCATCACCAAGAGCAACAGATATAAATGCATATTTTTTAAGTTCATCATTAGATTCAATACTTTCTTCAACAGGATATTGGCTTTCTAATATCTTTCTATGCTGTTCCCTCATATTATCTATTTTAACTTTGGATAAATCACCTCTATTTAATGCAGCAGAAAGAATCTTTCCAGGATCATTTGTATGAATATGAACTTTAACTACATCATCTACTCCAACTACAATCATAGAATCTCCTTGAGGTTCTATTTCTTTTTTAAATTCATCTAAGTTTATGTCTTTGCCTAATATAAAGAATTCAGTACAATATCCATACTTAATTTCTTCTTTTTCAACATTTTGAGGCTGAGAATATGTTTTACCGCTAGATTGATTATTATTATTTATAGTATAATTATTACCATTTAAAAGTGCCTCATACATGCCTTTAAAAATAATTAGTAATCCCATACCGCCTGCATCTACTACTTTAGCTTTTTTTAATGCTGGAAGCATATCAGGTGTTTTATTTAGTACATCTTCAGCATTGCTGCACACTTCATACAGTAAATCTGTTATATTTTCATTTTCAGATTTTAAGGCACTTTCTCCTGCTGAACGAATAATTGTAAGGATTGTACCTTCTGTTGGTCTCATTACTGCTTTATATGCAGATTTGCTGCCTTCTGATATACTTTCAGCAAATTCGACTGCAGTTACTTCATCTTTTTGTTCTAGTGCTTTCGCAATACCTCTTAGAATTTGAGAAAGGATAACTCCTGAATTTCCTCTAGCTCCCATAAGTGCACCTTTAGCGAATATTTTTGAAACTTCTCCTATTGATTTACTTTTTATATTTTCAATTTCGGAAACTGCTTCTCTAAAAGTCATAGACATATTTGTTCCTGTATCTCCATCAGGCACAGGAAAAACATTCAGTGAATTTACATACTCTTTTTGTTCTTCAAGCTTATTCGATGCATTCACAACCATATTATAAAAATTTTGCCCATCTATTTTTTTGTATTCCATTTGATAGAACCTCCTGAATTATTACTGCTACCTAAACTCTAACACCCTGTATATTAACTGTAATATTCGAAACATTAAGTCCAGTATAATTTTCTAAATTGTATTTTATTTTCTGAATAATATTATTTGCTATAACAGAAATTTTGGTACCATATTCAACTATTATAAATAATTCAATAATAATATTATTATCCTCTGAATGTATTTTAACACCTTTTCTTAAATTTTCTATTTTAATTAATTCCCATAATCCATCAACAGCGTTTTTAGATGCCATTCCAACTACTCCATAACATTCCATTGTAGATACACCTACAATATTAGCTATTACCTCTTCGGAATAACTAACATAACCATTTTCTATTGTTATATTACCTATCATTTTGATTCCTCCTTACTAAAGGTTTCTTATTATAATATTTTAGCTTAAAAAAAATATTATTTCAAGATAATTGTTATTTTTATTTAATTATTAGAAAATTTACTCTTTATATTGCTATTATTTTAATGTTTTTTTAAAATATACTTGCAAGTAATATAGATTGTGTGCTAAAATAATAAATGTTTGGGTTTTAGTAGTATTTTGAACTTTAAGGAGGTGTTTTCAATGTCAAAGAAATGTGAAATTTGTGATAAGGGTGTTGTGTTTGGTTCACAATACAGTCACTCAAATCGTAAAACTAAGAGAACTTGGATACCAAATGTTAGAAAAGTAAAAGCTATAGTTAATGGAACACCTAAGACTATACATGTATGTACAAGATGCCTTCGTTCTGGTAAGGTACAGCGTGCAATATAATAAAAAATGCAGTTATTTTAACTGCATTTTTTATTTTTTCCTAGTAAAAAATCGTATAATTACTGATAAAAATTTAGGGAGTTTAATGGCTATTATCTTCATAAAAAGATCCTCCTATATTTTTTATTTACATAAAAAATTATTAATTGCCTTTTAATGTAGAAATTCAAATTAGTTATTGGATACTATCATTTGTGTCTGCATTGATTAATCATTTGCCACCCAATATAAATTAATGCTCCTCCAATAGCTATTATCCATCCCCAAACAGGAATAATAATGGTAAGAATAAAACCTAAACCTAAAGAAGCACATGCAATTCCTATTGTCTTTTTATATGATTTTTTGTGCTTAGACAATTATTATCCCTCCAGGCAAAATACTTTAATAATACATTATATGAAGCATAATAATCATTTGATACCTATTTTTATTTGTAATTGCACTAATCTTTACAGTACAATATTAGTAAAATACCATTATCAAATTCAATCGATACATTTTTACCAATGAATTCGTTAGATACTGTCAGTGGATCACCAAAATAAAGGTCATAATTTGATAACTCATATTTCGCATTTTTAATAGTTAAGTTTTTTACAGTACCTCCAAATGCTTGAATAGAAAAGTTTTCTCCAGCAGTACCTGATATTACTAAAGGCTTATCATTTATAAATATTATATTTTGATCATCTACTAAATATGCATCAATTTTTAAATCTAAGCATTTTTTTAATAATCCTAAATTTCCTAATGTATGATCAATTCTACCACCAGTACATCCAAGAAAAATAATTTCTGAAGCACCTAATGAAATAGCTTTTTCAAAGGCAATTTCTGTATCAGTACTGTCTTTTTCTTTTGGGTAACGTTCAATAATAACTTGCTTTTCTGTAAAAAATTTTAATATCTGTTCATCAATAGAGTCAAAGTCGCCAATCAGATAATCTGGTATAATATTATACCTGTATAAACAATTTGCACCACTGTCTGCACATATTATTAAATCACAATTATTAATTTCTTTTATTAATAGTTTGTATGAAGGCTTAACTCCACCAGATAATATAATTATTTTCATATTAAATGCCTTCCCTTAAGTTTTTTAAATTCAGCTTAATTTGGTTACCCTTAAAAACTGCTGAACCGGATACTATTATATCAGCACCATATTGGGCTACCTTATTTATATTACTAGCATCAACACCTCCATCTACTTCAATTAAGAGGCTAGGATTATATTTATCTGCTAAAGATCGAAGTTCTTTTATTTTGTCATATATATAATGAATAAAGCTTTGTCCTCCAAAACCTGGATTTACTGACATAATTAAAACCATATCTAAATCATTTATTAAATATTTTAGATTGCTTAAGCTAGTGGCTGGGTTTACTGCAACTGAAGATTTAATTCCAAAACTTTTAATATAATTAATCGTCCTGTCTAGATGATTGTCAGATTCATAGTGAATGGTGATTATGTCTGCTCCTGCATCAGCAAAATCCTTTATATACCTAGATGGTTCTTCTATCATTAAATGAACGTCAAAGGGCAGCTTTGTAAGCTTGCGTATACTCTTAATAATAGGAATTCCAAATGATATATTTGGTACAAACATACCATCCATAACATCAATATGCAGCATATCTGCTCCTGAATCTTCTAATTCTTTAATTTGAACACCTAATTGAGAAAAATCTGCTGAAAGCAGAGATGGTGCTATTTTTATCATTATATACCTTCTTCCATAAAGATTTTATTAAAAATTCTTAATATTTAGGCTGTTTATTTAAAATTTCTTCTAATAATTTAATATAAAACTTATATCTTTTTTCATTAATTTTTCCGTTTTCAACTTCAAGTTTGACTGCACATGATGGCTCTTTATAATGGAGACATCCAGAAAACTTACATTCATATCTGATTTCATCAAATTCAGGAAAACCAAACTGAAGTTCATCTTTTTGTATAAAATTTATATCCAAAGATGAAAATCCAGGAGTGTCAACAATAAAACCTTCTTTAACTTCTATAAGCTCAGAATGACGAGTTGTATGTTTTCCACGATTAACTTTTTCGCTTATTTTTCCGGTTTCCATAATTTCCTTTTGTGATAGCTTATTTAATATTGTAGATTTTCCCACACCTGAAGGTCCGCATAATACTGTTATATTATTATCCAGCTTTGATTTCAGATACTCTAATCCAATGTTTTCTTTTGCATTTAAAATTACATATTCATAATTAGTACCTTTAATCATTTCAATTAATTCACTAATCTCATTTTCTTTAACTAAATCCATTTTATTTATGCAAATTATAGGCTTAATTTTTTTGAATTCACATAATATTAAAAATCTGTTTAAAAGCTCTAAATTTATATCTGGATGTTTAATAGAAAAAACTATAAATGCCTGATTTACATTAGCTACTGCAGGTCTATAAAGTTCGCTTGTTCTATCATAAATCTTTTCTATTACACCTTTACTATTTTTAATAGAAATTTCAACTTTATCACCTACCATAGGGGTAAGCCCATTAAACCTGAACTTACCCCTTGCCTTACATTCAATAATCGTTTTTTCAGTCTTAATATAGTAAAAACCACCAATGCCTTTAATTATTGTTCCATACATAACTTCTCCTCGATAAAAGTATCAAATAATACCATCTTATGGGTTTGGTAAATCATTTCTTAATTTTCCTACAGTTAAGTTTACTGGACTCCATTGCTGAACTTGAGTACCAGCATCAATTGTCTGATCAAGAACTTTGCCATCATCCTTTTCATTAATTACTGGTTTATACTTAATTGAACCTGGATTAAGTTTATTATCTGAAAGTAATTGTTTTGCATCATCAATATCTTTACCAACAACATTTGGTACAGTTGAATATTTAATTGAAGAACCATTACTTACCCATAGTGTAATTTTAGTATTTTTATCACCATTGCTTCCTGGTTCAGGTGACTGTTTTATTACCATGTTTTTAGAAACTGAATCACTATCTTCATATTTGATTTCAGGTTCTTGATAACCATCATTTGCAATAAGCTGTTTTGCATAGTTTATGTCTTGATTTGTGAAGTCAGGTATTTCAGCACTTTTCTGTCCTGAACTGACTATTGCTCTAATTTCAGTGCCTTTTTTAACTGAAGTGCCTGATGTTGGATTACACTCAGTTATGGTACCAGCTGGTTTATCTGTATTACTAGAATTCCCTGCCTGAACGTATTTTAAACCTAAAGTTTCTAATTTCTTTTTGGCATCAGATTCAGTTAAACCAACAATATTTGGTACAGTAACATTATCACTAGAAACAGTAATAGGTTTAGAATTACCAGTCTTAAAAATTTTAGGGAAAAAGTATGCTGAAGATACACCTACAGCTATTATTAGTACAAATAACGAAGCTATAATAGCTGCCTTTTTTCCTTTTGATAATGGTTTTTTTACTTTATTATGATTATATTCCTCTTCTTCTTCCTCATCGTCATCATCATCATCGTTGTCTTCGTCGTCCTCTTCTTCTTCATTAGTTTTATCAGTTTTATTATTTTTATCTATTTTTATTGGGGACATAACTATTGTATAATCATTATCATTATTTTTCTTTGTAATAACTTCATAATCAAAGTTCTTTTTTATTCCATTTAAATCTACAAGTAATTCTTTTGTGCTTTGATACCTATTAATAGGTTCCTTTTCGATACATTTTAAAATTAGTGAATTTAAGCTGTCAGGAATGCTGTCCTTTATTTGTTTTGGAGGAATCACCTTTTCCTGAATATGCTTTAATGCTACTGAAACAGGACTTTCTGCGTCATAAGGTACTCTACCAGTTACCATTTCATACATTACTATACCAAAAGAATATATATCAGTTCTACAGTCTACAACATTTCCTTTAGCTTGTTCAGGAGAAAAATAATGAGCTGAACCTAATACTTTACCTGTATTTGTTAATGTTACTGAATTTGATGCTTTAGCTATTCCAAAGTCTGTAACCTTAACCAAACCATCTTCAGTAACCATAATATTATGAGGTTTTACATCTCTATGAATAATATTGTTTTTATGAGCACAATCTAATGCTTTTGCTATTTGTATTGAGATATCAATAGCCTGAGTAGGTTCAATAACACCTTTTTGTTGTATTAATTCTTTTAGAGTTATACCTTTTACATATTCCATTACTATGTAATTTATATCTCCTTGAGAACCAACATCATAGATATTTACAATGTTATTATCTGAAAGACTTGCAACAGCAGTTGCTTCTCTCTTAAATTTATCTACAAATTCTTTATCTTCTATAAATTCTTCTTTTAATACTTTTACAGCTACAAACCTATTTAATAGATGACATCTTGCTTTGTATACATCAGCCATTCCACCTTCACCAATTTTATCTAAGAGTTCATATCTATTTCCTAATAAAGTTCCTATCATTTTTACACTCTCCCTCAAATACTATTACTGAAATGTTATCTTTGCTGCCCTTTTGTTTGCTAAGTTCAACCATTTTTACACATGCTTCATTATTATCGTAATTTAATAAAATATCGCACATCTCCTTTTTATTTACATTATTAGATAGTCCATCGGTGCATAAAATGATTTTCTCAATATCTGTTAAATCAAGTATGAATATATCTACATCAACATCTATATCTGTACCTAATGCCCTTGTAATTATATTTTTATTTGGATGTATTAATGCTTCTTCTTCTGTAATGCTGCCTATATCTAACAGTTGCTGAACTAATGAATGATCTTTAGTTACTTTATGTAATCCATCTTTTTTTAATATATAACAGCTGCTATCACCAACATTAGCAACCAGCAATTTTTTATTATAAGCTAGACATGCTGTTATTGTGGTTCCCATTCCCCTTAATGAAATATCTTGTTGAGACAATTCAAATATTGTTCTATTTGAATTTTTAATAGCATCTATTATTAAGTAATCAATTTTGCTTGAATAAGAGCTAAAATTACTATTAATATACTCAAGAGTCTTTTGAACAGCTATTTTACTTGCTACTTCTCCAGCATTATGTCCTCCCATTCCATCAGCAACTATATAAACTCTTTTTTCATTTTCTTCAAAGCAGCCAACGAAGTCTTCATTTAATTCTCTATAGTTTCCTGTATCTGATAACATACCCATCATAGTTATTCACCCCTATTATCTCCTTTCAATTCAATATATTTTCTTCTTAACTGTCCACAAGCTGCATTTATATCAGTACCCATTTCCCTTCGTACTGTATTTTGTATACCAAATTTATTAAGTATATTACTAAATATAATAATACTCTCTTTTGTCGATTTTTCAAAAGTATTATCAGTTACTTTATTTACTGGTATTAAATTTACATGACATAAAGTTCCTTTAAGTAAATTTGATAGTTCTATAGCATTTTCTTCTCTGTCATTAATTTCTTTTATTAGTGAATATTCAAAAGTAATTCTTCTGTTAGTTTTTTCTGTATAATATTTACAAATATCTATTAATTCCTTAATAGAATATTTATTAGAAATAGGCATAATATTCTTCCTTAATTCATCATTTGCAGCATGTAATGATATTGCTAAAGTAATTTGCATTTTCATATCTGCAATTTCTTTTATTTTTGGTACAATTCCACAGGTTGATAATGTAATATGCCTTTGACCTATATTTAAAGAATAATCTGCATTCACTATATTAATAAATTTTATAACATTATTAAAATTATCTAAAGGTTCGCCACTGCCCATAAGTACTACATTTGAAATTCTTGTACCGATTATCTTTTCAACAGCTAAAATTTCCGCTAAAATTTCTCCAGACGTTAAATTTTTTACCATACCATTAACTGTAGAAGCACAAAATTTACAACCCATTCTGCACCCAACTTGAGTTGATAAGCATATGGAATACCCATATGTATACTTCATTGTAACTGTTTCAATTACATTTCCATCATTAAACATCAATAAATATTTTGTTGTATTTTTATCAGAAGACTCATATATTTCAACAACTTTAGGTATACCTATATAAAATGCTTCATTAAGTTTTTTCCTTATAGTGATAGGAATATTATTCATATCATCAAAGTCCCATACATTTCTATATATAAAATCAAAAACTTGTTTTGCTCTATATTCACTTTCATTTTGATTTTTAAACCAAGCTTTCAATTCTAAAAGGGTAAAATCTAATATATTGTTCAAAGTTAACACCTACCACTGTCTTTTAATTTTTGCAATAAAAAATCCATCCATGTTTTCATTTGGTAAAATAGTAGTATAGCCTTCAGGATGATAAATAATATTATCTGCATTTCCAAAATAAAGCTTTTCTAATGAATATTGAGGATAATTACTTATGAACCACTTTATATTATTTTCATTCTCCATTTTATTAAGTGTACAAGTTGAGTATATCATTATTCCACCATTTTTTATATATCTTGCACCACAAATTAATATTTTTCTTTGAATTTCTATTAGTTCTTCTATATTATTTAAATCTTTTGTATATTTTATCTCTGGTTTTTTTCTTATAATTCCAATACCAGAGCAAGGAACATCCATGAGTACTCTATCAGCTTGATTTATTAATTCTCTATTAAGTACAGCAGCATCCATATACCTGCATTCTATATTATTTAATCCAAGCCTTTTTGCATTGTTTTCAATAAGTGGAAGTTTATTTTTGTGTATATCAAAAGCAATTACTTTTCCTGTATTATTCATTAATTCTGCAATATGGGTAGTTTTCCCACCAGGAGCACTGCACAAATCAAATATAATTAAATTATTTTTGATATCTAAGGAAGGTGCAACTAACATTGCACTTTCATCTTGAACGGTTATAAGTCCTTTAGTAAACAAAAGGTTATTATCTATGTTTTTTCCTCGTTTTATTTTAATTGCTTCAGGGCACATTGAACCTTCTTCTACATCATAACCAGCAGAATCCATTTCTTCAAATACATTTTCAAAATTATCTTTGATTGAATTAACTCTAACTGTTACTGATGGAACTGAATTAAGTCCCATTAATATTTTTTTTGTGATTTTTTCACCATATTGATTAATTAGAAGTTTCACCATTTCTTCTGTAAAAGAATATTCAAAACACAATTTTTTCATAGATGAATTTTCATCATAATATTTCAGATTAATATTTCTAAGATAATTTCTAAGTACTGCATTTACTAGACCAGAGGCTGCGGGGACTTTCTTTTTTGTAAGTTCTACAGCTTCGTTAACTGCTGCAAAATCAGGTATTTTACTTAAATATCTCATTTGATATATTGCTGATCTTAAAGTGTTTAAAATAAAACTATCTGTCTTATTAAAATTATTTTTCAAATAATAATTTAAAATTTTATCAATTGTATATTTATATTTTATTGTACCATAAACAATTTCAGTAATAAGTGCTTTATCTTTATCATTAAATGATGATTTGTTTAATTCAGAATTTAATAAAATATTTGAATAAGCACCATTATTAAAAACTTGATCTAATATTTTAATAATAGTTTCTCTAGCATTTTTCATAAATTTCTAATCCCTTCGTCTACTTGACTGACTTAACAATATTAATCTAACAAGTTGTGCTATTGCAGTTAATGTTGCTGCCACATAAGTCATAGCAGCTGCTCTAAGAACTGATCTGGCTCCATTAATTTCATTACTATCCAGAATTCTATTTTGTTCCAGATAGTTAAGTGCCCTGTTTGAAGCATTAAACTCAACTGGAAGTGTAATTAGTTGGAAAATAACGACAAATAAAAATAAAAATATACCTAAATTAATGAGCATAGTAGAATGAAAAAAAACTATGCCTAAAAGAAATATTATCCAAGAAGCACTAGATGCAAAATTAACTGCTGGAACAATAGAATTTCTTATATTCAGCGGAGCATAACCTTCACTATGCTGAATTGCATGACCAGTTTCATGGGCGGCAACTCCGATAGAAGCAACTGAAGTGCTATAATAAACTTCTTTTGACAATCTCATTACTTTTGATGATGGATCATAATGATCTGAAAGCTTTCCACCAATTATTTCAATTGGTATATTATTAAGTCCTGCAGCATCAAGTAAATACCTTGCAGCATCTGCACCGGAAAAACCACTGCTGCTTAAAACCTTGCTATATTTATTGAATGTTGATGAAACCTTATATTGTGCGTAAGCAGCAATAATTAAAGCTGGAATTAAAATTAAATAAGAACTATCAAAAAAATAACCCATAATTTACTTCCTCCTTAACACAATATTTTAATCTTCTAACTTAGTTCCAACATTAATTGAATGACCTTTAATATATTCTGAAACCATTAAAGGCTTCCCTCCTGGAAACTGTATTTTTTTTATTAATAAAACTTTATTACCAGTCATAGCTTTGATACCTGATTTTGAAACATCTAATATTGTACCAGTTTCTTTATCTGAAATTTCATCTAAAACATCTGCTTCAAAAATTTTCATTGTTTCATTATTATATTTTGTATATGCTCCTGGCCTAGGATTTAGACCTCTAATTAAGTTTTTAATTTCAGCTGCTGATTTATTCCAAGATATTTTTTCATTTTCTTTATTAAGCATAGGTGCGTGTGTACTTTCATCATCATTTTGCTTAACAGCCTTTATGCTGCCATCTGCCATAAGCTTCATAGTATTAATTAAAAGTTCAGCACCATCTTCCATTAAGATATCATGAAGCTCTCCAAAAGTCATATCATCATGAATCGAAACTGCTTTTTTTGAAAGCATATCACCTGTATCACAACCAATATCAATAAACATAATTGTACTTCCACTTTCTTTTTCACCATTTATAATTGCCCAATTTATTGGTGCAGCACCCCTATATTTAGGAAGTAAAGAAGCATGAAGATTAATTGTACCAAATTTAGGTATATCAATTAATGCTTTGGGCAGCATCTGACCATAAGCTACTACTACTATAAAATCAGGATTTATTTTTTTTAAATTATCAATTACATCTGGCTCATTTTTTATTCTAACTGGCTGATATACTG
>JAUZPN010000220.1 GCA_030705885.1 Bacillota bacterium
GGCATATCGCTCTTGCAAGTAAATCTTCCCCAGTTATTTCAATTTGCTCTCCTTTTTCATTTAGTGCCTTAACCGTTACTTTAGCTGGTCTTTCAACATTACCTTGCTCTCCTGGAATGCTTAAACAGCCTTCAGAATCTATAATTTTTCCTTCAGTAAATGTTATTTTTGGATTAATTAAAGCAATTGGATTATCACCAGTGTCTATAACAACAATTCTTTTGAGTATCCCAACCTGAGGGGCTGCAAGACCTACCCCTTCTGCCTCATACATTGTTTCAAACATATCATTAATTAATGTTACAATTCTATCATTAATAACATCAACTTTTTTACTTTTTTTTCTTAATACATTGTCACCAATTTCTCTAATATTTCTTAGTGCCATATTCAGCCTCCTAATTTATTTAATAAAATACATTTATATTTAATAATTATGAATTATCACTTTAGTAATATTTGTTACTATTATTTATAACATATTACTAGGGTTAATATCAATGCTTACTTTTAAGTCTTCATAACAATTTTTAGTTAATGCAAATACCATATCTTTAATATCATTTGCTATTTCAGTAGTTATATTACCCTTAATAATAATCTGCCATCTGTAAAATTCCTTAATCTTAGATATTGAACAAGGACAAGGTCCTAATAATTCTAATTTATCATTATTTTGATACTTATTTTTTAATGCTGCCCCTAAACTTTGAATAGTATCTATTAATTTATTTTCATAATAACTTTTCATATTAATGCACAGTATTTTAGAAAAAGGAGGATAATTCATAACTTTTCTAAATAGTATTTCATTTTTGTAAAAGTCTTTGTAATTATTATTACTTGAATATTGTATACTATTTTCTTTTGGATTATAAGTTTGTATTATTACAGTTCCAGGTTTTTCTCCGCGGCCAGCTCTTCCTGATACTTGAGTTAGAATTTGAAATGTTCTTTCTTCTGAGCGATAGTCTGGAAGTCCTAATGACAAATCAGCACAAATTACACCGACTAATGTTACATTTTTAAAATCTAACCCTTTTGCTACCATTTGAGTTCCAATTAAAACATCTGCTTTTTTTTCTTTAAAAATATTATATATAGTTTCAATTGAATTTTTCCTTCTTGTAGAATCATAATCCATTCTAATTGTTCTAACATCTTTTATGTACTTTTTTATTTCCTGTTCAACCTTTTCTGTCCCTATACCAAAATATTTTACATATTTGCTTCCACATTTAGGACATAAGTTAGGAACTTTTTGCTTTGCTCCACAGTAATGACATTCTAAAGAGGAATCTTCACTGTGATATGTTAATGATATATCACAATGATTACATTTGAACACATAACCACACTGCCTGCAGGAAACAAATGTAGAAAATCCTCTTCTGTTTAAAAACAAAATCGCTTGTTCTCCACGATTTAGACATTCTTTTAACTCATAATAAAGCTTTCCACTAAAAATAGATTTATTGTTTTTTATAAGCTCTTCTCTCATATCAACAACATTTACTTTTGGAAGTTCAGCACCATCAGCTCTATTTTTTATTTCTAAAAGTTTAATTTCATTATTTGATGCTCTATAATAAGT
The DNA here is from genome assembly GCA_030705885.1 of Bacillota bacterium. Lineage (GTDB taxonomy): Bacteria > Bacillota > Clostridia > Clostridiales > Clostridiaceae > JAUZPN01. The sequence goes on from JAUZPN010000220.1 coordinate 1,595, forward strand.
CTCAATACTAGGCGTTGCAGAGCCTAGTATTAGTTTACAGCCTTCAAATTTACAGCGAATTTCAGCTATTTCTTTAGCATTATACTTTGGGTTACTATCAGATTTATAGCTTCCTTCATGTTCTTCATCAATTACTATTAATCCAAGATTGTTAAAAGGCAGAAATACTGCAGATCGTGCACCAATTGCTACTTTAACTTCTCCAAGTTTTACCCTCATCCACTCATCAAAACGTTCTCCATCAGATAACTTGCTATGAAAAACAGCAATATTACTTCCAAATCTTCCTTTAAATCTTTCAACCATTTGAGGAGTCAAAGAAATTTCAGGAACTAAAATTAATGATTCTTTATTAAGCTTCATAAAGTAACTTACAAGATGCATGTATATTTCTGTTTTTCCGCTGCCTGTAATTCCATGAATTAAAAATTTTTTTTCTTTAGAATTTATTATTTCATTATAAACATATAGTTGTGCAGTATTTAATTTGTTTTCTTTGTAAAAATTAAAATTCCTTTTATCAAATCTGCCAACAGATACCTTTTGCACAGATAAATAATTATATTTTATCATAGTATTTAATGATGAAATAGAAATTTGAAATTTAGCGAAAAGTTCATTCTTATTGTATATACCATTATTACTGTTAATTATGTTGTATATATCAATATATGGTTCCTTTGAAAATTTACCTGTTGGAGTATTCTGTACCAATATAACATATTTAAATTTTTTCTTTATTCCTTTACTTATTCCACTTGGTATCATAACTTTTATACAATCTAAAAATGTACATAGATATTTCCTGGTTATTATTTCCATAAGATGTATATCTGATTCCTTTAATAATGGAAAATCATCGCATAAAGAAATAATTTCTTTCAAGCTGTTAATTTCTCCATCATAATTTTCAAATAAATCTAATACAAAACCATCAATTTTACGGTTTCCTTTTCCAAAAGGAATATATACTCTATAACCTAAAGAAATTTCATTCTGTAATTTTTCTGGTATTTTATAAGTAAACTTTTTATCTAATGCTATGGAATCATTATTTACTATAATTCCGGCATATTTGTACACCTAATCACCCTTTTCATATAATACATCAAGAAAAAAACACAAATTTGCAATTAATAGAAAAAGCGCATCAGCGCTTTTCATTTATTAAATTGAATAATCGTCTTGCGACCTGACGTTTGCTCATTTTATCAAGTTCAGTTGAGCAGCCGTCTTTACTTAAAATAATTACTCTATTATCATTTGAGGCAAAACCTGTATCTTTAGAAGTTATATCGTTAGCTACAATATAGTCTAAATTTTTATTTTTCAATTTAATTTGTGCGTTTTCAATTAAATTATTACTTTCTGCTGCAAATCCTACTAAAATTTGATGTTTTTTAATCTCTCCAAGTTTTTTTAAAATATCATTATCTTTAATAAAATTAAACGAAACTTCAGCAGATGATTTTTTGATTTTCTGGTTTGAATAATCTTTTATTTTATAATCAGCTACAGCAGCAGCTTTAATTACAATATCCATATCATCAAATTTACTTAATACAGCATTTAGCATTTCTTCATTTGTTCTTACAGCACTAAAATCAATACCATAAGGGACATCAAGTTTTACTGGACCTGAAATAAGTGTAACTTCAGCCCCTCTATCTCTAGCTTCTTCAGCAATTGCAAAACCCATTTTACCTGTGGAATTGTTAGAAATAAATCTAACAGGATCAATATCTGAGACTGTAGGACCTGCTGTAACTAATACTTTCTTACCGATTAGATCTTTTGTATCATAAAGCATACTTACTATTATGTCCTTAATAAGATTTGTATCAGCAAGTTTACCAAC
>JAUZPN010000221.1 GCA_030705885.1 Bacillota bacterium
ATTTGATCAAAATGTGATGATTGATTTTCAGATGAGTTTAATGAAGAAAATGCAGGTTCACCTGAATTTGATGATTTTAATGAATCAGAGCTTGAAGCAGAACATGAATTGTTATCAGAATTTAAGGATGCATAAGCTGGTTTTATATTAAAAGTATTTAAAATGAATGAATTTAAAATAAATATTGAAGTTAGTGAAGATAGTATTTTGAATTTCAATCTTTTCATTTATTTCTCGATTTTTGAAGTATACTATATTCAGTCACAAATTTCCAATAAATTTCCAAAAGAAGCTTCCCCTCGCTATTATTCACAAATTAATTGAAACTAAATGTGATGTGAAAAGTATATATCAAAAATAAAGTTACCCCCCTTTTAATTGTTTTTCAAGTAATATTATACCATAATATCTCAAATAAAAAATATTGACAGTTAATTTAAAATTATATATAATACAATAAAACCGATAAAATAACTAGGAATATTTTTAAACAAAATTTTATAGGAGATGGAAAAATGGCAAACAAATCTGGAATTAATTTAAAATTAGCTAATCTCGAAAATCGTGAAAAAAGATTAGGGACAATTATTGCTTGGGATGGAAGTGCCTCAGATTTAGTTAGAGAATCAAACTATAAACTGAGATCAGAAAAAAAAGGAAAATCATGTAGTGGTGAAAGAGGAAAAGCATGCAAATTATGTGAATTAAAGATGCCTTTTAACCAACAGACTATGTGCACTCAATCTATAGTTGCATGCCAAGTTGGAAACATACCTGATGCTATTTTGATTGAACATTCATCTATAGGCTGTTCAGCTATGCATACTAGATTTAATGTTGGGTATAAAATGGGTTTGATTCGAAGAGGCAAAAAGGTAGAGAATATACAAATTATTAGTACAAATCTTTTAGAAAAAGATATGGTTTTTGGAGCAACAGATAAGCTCAGACAATCAATACAGGATGCATGGGTTCGTTTTAAACCAAAGGCAATATTTATTTCTGCTGCATGTGCAACTGCAATAATTGGAGAAGATATTGAAAGTGTAGCAAGTGAAGCTGAAAAAGAAATAGGAATTCCAGTTATTCCATTATCCTGTGAAGGATTCAGATCTAAACATTGGAGTACAGGTTTTGATATTTCGCAGCATGGTATTTTAAGACAGATAGTTAATAAGAAACCTAAAAAACAAGATAATTTAATAAATATCATAGCATTATGGGGTACTGATTACTTTACTCAAATGTTATCACCATTAGGATTAAAGGTTAATTATATAATAGATATGGCTACTGTTGATGAGTTAGCTCAAGCTTCTGAAGCATCAGTAACTGCGACATTCTGCCATACTTTAGGTTCCTATATGGCTGCAGCTTTGGAACAAGAATATGGGATTCCAGAGGTTAAAGCACCTCAGCCTTATGGATTTGCAGCGACTGATGAATGGCTTAGATCTATAGCAAAGGTTCTTCATAGGGAAAATGATATGGAAGAATTTATTATTAGTGAACATAAGAGAGTTCAGCCTAAAGTAGATGAATTAAGAGAGAAATTTAAAGGTATTAAAGGATTTGTTGCAACAGGTTCTTCGTATGCACATGGTATTATTTCAGTATTAGAAGAATTAGGAATTCAAGTTGATGGTTCTGTAGTATTTCATCATGATCCTGTTTATGACAGTGGAGATGAAAGGCAGGATACATTAGGATATTTAGTTGAGAATTATGGAGATATAGAACATTTTACTGTTAGTAAAACTCAGCAGTTCCAGTTCTTTGGATTATTAAGGAGAGTTAATCCTGACTTTGTAATAATAAGACATAATGGTTTGTCTCCTTTAGCAAGTAAGGTTGGTATTCCTGCTTTTGCACTTGGAGATGAGCATTTCCCAGTAGGTTATGATGGCATAATTAGATTAGGAGAAGCATTACTTGAGATTTTAGCTCGTAAAAAATTTAGTCAGGTTTTACAAAGACATGTTAAATTACCATATACAAAGTGGTGGCTTGATCAGGAAGATCCATTTATACTTGCAAAGCATCCTGAAATTTTAGATGAAGAAGTATTAGATGAAAAAAATATTGAAGATAAAAAACAAGAAATATTATTATAGAGGGAGATATATATGTTAGGAAAAATAGATTCAAATGAGCAAACTAATTCAATTGTACATCCTCGTTATGGCTGTGCTATTGGTGCTGCATATACAGTAGCAGCTATTGAAAGAGGAATTCCAATAGTACACTGCGGTCCTGGATGTGCTGATAAGCAGTATTATATGCTTTCATTTAATAATGGATATCAAGGCGGAGGTTACAGCGGTGGCTCTGTTATTCCAAGTGTAAATGCTGGAGAAAATGAAGTTGTATTTGGCGGAGAAAAGAAATTAGATGATCTTATCAAATCTTCCTTTAAAATAGTTGATGGAGATTTATTTGTAGTACTAAGCGGATGTACTGCAGAGCTTGTTGGAGATGACGTAGGTTCTGTTGTAAAAAAATATCAAAAAAAGGGATATCCAATTGTATTTGCAGAGACAGGAGGATTTAAAGGAAATAATTTAATAGGACATGAGATAGTGATACAAGCTATAATTGATCAATTTGTTGGTAATTATTCAGGTGAGAAAGAAAAAGGATTAATAAATCTATGGTTTGAGGTTCCTTATTTCAATACAAATTGGAGAGGAGATTATATTGAACTTAAGAGAATACTTGAAGGTGCAGGATTTAAAGTTAATGTTTTATTTGGTTCAGAAAACAAAGGAACAGAGGAATGGAAAACTGTACCTAAAGCCCAGTTTAATTTAGTTGTATCCCCTTGGATTGGATTGAAAACAGCTAAACATTTGGAAAAGAAATATGGACAACCGTATCTTCATATCCCTATTATTCCTATAGGGGAAGAAGCAACAACAGAGTTTTTGCGTAAAGTTGTAGATTTTGCTCAAATAGATAAAGAAAAATCAGAAGCATTTATTAAGCAGGAAGAAAGAAGATATTATTATTTCTTAGAGCATTTTAATGATTTCTTTTCAGAATTTTGGTTTGGATTGCCTTCAAGATATGCTGTAATAGGTGATAGTTCCTATAATTTAGCTATAAATAAATTTTTAGCAAATCAAATAGGATTAATACCAGCAAAACAGATTATAACTGATAATCCACCAGAAAAGTATAGAGAAGCTATTCAAAATGAATATAAAAACCTTGCACCAGATATATCTGTTGAAGTTGAATTTATTGAAGATGGTTACATTATTGAAAATAAATTAAGAGAAACAGACTTTGGAGCTGGAACTCCTCTTATCTTTGCTTCAGCTTGGGAACGTGATATTGCTCATGAAGTAAATGGATTAATTTTAGAGACAAGCTGCCCATCATCTTTTGAAGTTGTTATCAACAGAAG
>JAUZPN010000222.1 GCA_030705885.1 Bacillota bacterium
ATCAGCAAACTCTTCAAAAATTAGATTATTATGAAGCGCAATTAGATTTCTCTCCTGTTTGGATTGATTTAAATCATGCAATTAATATAAATGAGGGTGAAATGATAAAAGCAGATAAAAATCCTTGGGTAGACAGAGAAACTTTTGCTTTGAAGGAGATAAGAGAAAAAATGAAAACTTATAATAAACTTGTTAGAGACAAAATACCTCAAGTAATTGAAGCAGCGGGAAAAAAATTTGATATAAAAATAGCAGATAAAGAGCAGCATTATAAACTTTTAGAAGATAAACTTAAAGAAGAAGTAAATGAGTTTTTGACAGATAAAAACCTTGAAGAACTTGCTGATGTTATGGAAGTTTTAGTCGGACTCTCAAATGTTATGGGATATTCAGAAGAAGATCTTTTTAAAAAGAGAGAGGAAAAGAAGGTTGAAAGAGGCGGCTTTGACAAAGGTATAATTCTTGAAAATGTTTATGAATAGTGATTTTACAGCATAGAAGATAAGGGTGGAGAATCATGGATAGAATAGCTAATGGTGAATTTAGAATAAATAGCAGTATAGCTCCAAAAGAATTAGAAGTTTCATGTGACTGTATTACAGGTGATACTGATCATTTGCTGCCTAAACTTAAAGAATCTTTTAAGAAAGCAATAAGCATTGATATCATAGTAGCATTTTTAATGGAATCAGGAGTTAAGCTTTTACAAGATGAGCTGAAAGAAATAGCTGATAAGGATATTCCGATAAGAATACTTACAGGAAATTACCTGAATATAACCCAGCCTCAAGCATTGTATATGCTTAAAGAAATTATGGGGAGAAAAGTTGACTTGAGATTTTACAATGTGCCAAATAGATCATTTCACCCTAAAGCATACATTTTTGAGTATAGCGAAGGTGGAGATTTATACATTGGATCATCTAACATATCCAAATCAGCATTAACTTATGGTATTGAGTGGAATTATAGAATAAATAAACAAAAAAATCATGAAACTTTTAACAGTTTTAAAAGTACTTTTGAAGATTTATTTATAAATCACTCAGTAATAATTGATGAAGAGGTAATGAGAAAATACTCTGACAGCTGGATAAGACCAAAGCTATATAAACAAATAGAAATTGAAGAAAATTTAAATAAAAATATTCAGGATAATTTACCTCAGAACGAAAGTAATGTAATTGAACTTTATGAACCTAGAGGAGCACAAATTGAAGCCCTATATGAATTAAATAAAAAGAGAGAAGATGGCTATGACAAAGGATTAGTAGTAGCAGCAACAGGAATAGGAAAAACATATTTAGCTGCCTTTGATTCAAGGAATTATAATAGAATTCTTTTTGTAGCTCACAGAGAAGAAATAATAATTCAATCATCATCTTCTTTTAAAAATGTAAGACCTGATAAATCTATAGGTTTTTTTTATGGTGAAAATAAAGATACCAACAGCGATTTTATCTTTGCCACAGTTCAAACTCTTGGAAAGCAGGAGTATTTAAACGATAAATATTTTGCTAAAGATACCTTTGATTATATAGTAATTGATGAATTTCACCATGCAGCAGCAGGAAACTATAAAAATATTATAGATTATTTCAAGCCTAAGTTTTTGTTAGGCTTAACTGCTACACCTGATAGAATGGATAATAAAGATGTCTATTCCTTATGCGATAACAATATAGCTTATGAAGTAAGATTAAAAACAGCTATTAATAAAGGTTGGCTGGTTCCATTCAGGTACTATGGTATATATGATGAGCTTGTAAATTATGAAACTATAGAATATAAAAATGGAAAATATGATGATAAACAGTTAGAAACAGCCCTTATGATAAACAAAAGAGCAGAATTAATAATTGGTCATTATAAAAAATATAAAAGCAAAAGAGCACTAGGCTTCTGCTCCTCAAGAAGACATGCAGAATTTATGGCAGAATATTTTTTAAGCAAAGGTGTAAATGCTTGTGCAGTAGTAAGTGGCAGTATATCTTCTGCAAGCATGGATAGAAAAACTGCAGTAAATAAATTATGCAAAGGTGAAATACAAATAATATTTTCAGTAGACATGTTCAATGAAGGTCTGGATATACCAGCTGTAGATTTAGTAATGTTCTTAAGACCTACTGAATCACCAACTATATTCTTGCAGCAGCTTGGAAGAGGGCTTCGTAAAAGTAAAGATAAAAAGTACTTAAATGTGTTAGATTTTATAGGCAATTATAAAAAAGCAAACTTGATACCATTCTTTCTTACAGGCAGCGGAAAACCAACAGAAAGAAACATGGTAATACCTAATGAAGAACAGTATCCAGAGGACTGTTTTGTGGATTTTGATTTTAGACTTGTGGATATATTTAATAAAATGGAGCAGCAGGAGAAAAAGCTTCAAGACTTAATAATAGATGAATTTTACAGAATAAAAAATGATTTAGAACACAGACCATCAAGAGTTGAATTAATCACTTACATTGAAAATGATATTTACTATAGAATAAAAAATGCATCAGGCAAAAATCCATTCAGAAATTATTTTACATTTATAAAAAATATAAATGAATTAGAAAATGAGGAAATTCAACTTCTAGGAACAAAAGCAGAGAGTTTTATTAACATGATTGAAAATACTTCCATGTCTAAAACATATAAAATGCCTGTACTTTTAGCATTTTATAATGATGGAGACTTTAAAATTCATATAAATGAAGAAGATATTTATAAAAGCTTTAAAACTTTTTATGAAAAAGGTTCTAATGCAGTAGATTTGCTAAATCAAAAATCAACAGAAGATTTTAAAAACTGGAACAAAAAACAGTGGTACAAGCTAGCAAAGGATAATCCATTAAAATTCTTAGCTAAAACTGAAAATGAGTTTTTTCATTTTGATGGAAATGAATATTGCATTAATGAGGAATTAAAGAGCTTTGCAAAAAATAAAGCTTTTTTAAAGAATTTTAGAGATGCAGTAGAGCTTAGAACGAGGGAATATTATAAGAATAGATGTTAAAATATAGTTATAGAGATAATAAAATATAGTTAAATAATTCTTAGCAGACTTGGATTTGAGTCTGCTATTATTTTTGCAAAGTAGGCTTGACAATTTATGCAAAGTGTACTATACTAATAATGCAAAGTAAACATTGCAAGGAGGGGATAAATTGAAAACAAGAATTGCCGAATTGCGAAAAGAAAAAAAAATATCGCAAGAAGAACTTGCTTTAGCTGTCGGAGTTACTCGACAAACCATTACTTCTATTGAAGTTGAAAAGTATGTTGCATCTTTGCCTTTGGCATATAAAATTGCTCATTATTTCAATAAGTCAATAGAAGAAGTATTTGATTTTTCTCAATTAAATGAATAAATGGAGG
>JAUZPN010000223.1 GCA_030705885.1 Bacillota bacterium
AAAAAATAATATATACGGCTGTGCTCTAAAAATCTGCCTACAATACTTATTACTCTAATATTTTCACTTATTCCTTTAACTTGAGGTCTAAGGCAGCATATACCTCTCACAATTAAATCTATTTCTACACCTGCATTTGAAGCTGCATATAGCTGCTTAATAATACCTTCATCTACTAAAGAATTTACTTTTGCAATAATTCTAGCCTTTTTACCCTTCTTTGCATGTTCAATCTCTTTATCTATTAAATGCATAAATTCGTCTCTCATAGTAATAGGTGCAATAAAAACCTTATACATTTTAGTGATTTGAGAATATCCAGACAACATATTAAATAATGCTGAAGCATCCGCTCCAAAATATGGATTAGCAGTAAAAAGACCTAAATCAGTATAAAATTTTGCTGTCACATCATTATAATTTCCTGTAGCCATATGAACATATCTTTTAATTCCATCTTCTTCTTTACGTACAACTAATAATACTTTACAATGAGTTTTTAGACCAACAAGTCCATAAATAACATGACATCCTGATTTTTCAAGTCTCTTTGCCCACTGTATATTGTTTTGTTCATCAAACCTAGCTTTTAATTCAACCAAAACTGTAACCTGCTTACCATTTTCTGCTGCCTGTATAAGTGCAGCAATAATAGGTGAATTACCGCTTACCCTATATAGTGTCTGTTTAATCGCAAGTACATAAGGATCTACCGATGCTCTCTTTACTAGTTCAATTACAGGATCAAAAGACTCAAAAGGAAGATGAATTAGTATATCTTGTTTTGATATAGCTTTAAATATATTTTCTTCATCCATAAATGCTAGTGATTTTTGAGGATATATTTTTTCATATTTAAGTTCCTCAAATCCATCTAATGAACCAATTTTACCTGCAAATGATAAATCTACAGGTCCAGCTATTTGATATATTCCATCATTTGGAACTTCCAGTTCTTCTTTCAGTTTTTGTAAAAGTTCATCATTCATATCCTGTTCTATTTCAAGTCTAATACATGCACCCCATTTTCTTTGTTTAATAGAAACTTCAATAGTATGAAGTAAATCCTCTGCTCCTTCTTCATCAAATCCTAAATCTGCATTTCTTGTAATTCTATAACAAGACATACTTAAAACATTATGTCCCACAAACAATTGTTCAATATACTTTTTGATAATCTGTTCCAAAAGTACAAAGCTATTTTCATCGTCCTTAGAAGGTATATTGACCAATCTGCTTAATACTGATGGAACTTGAACAGTAGCAAAAACCGATTTACCTTTATTTTCTTTATTCTCTAATAAAATTGCAATATTTAAGCTTTTATTCAATATTAATGGAAATGGTCTGCTTTGATCTACTACCATTGGAGTTAATACTGGATAAATAGTTTTAGAAAAATAATCTTGAATGTACTCTTCCTGATTTTGGTCAAGAGTATTATCTTTTAGTAAGTATATTTTTTCCTTTTTTAATGCTGGAATTAAAGATCTTGTATAGCAGTTATACTGATCGTAAACCAGCTTATGGGCAGTTTCACCAATCTTTGAAATCTGATGTTTTGGTGTGAGCCCTGCTGGATCTGCTTTATTAAAATCTGCATCTATCTGATCTGTTAATGACCCTACCCTGACCATAAAAAACTCATCTAAATTTGAACTTACAATTGATAAAAATTTCAGTCTTTCAAAAAGCGGATTATTAGTATCTTGTGCTTCTTCAAGTACTCTTCTATTAAATTCCAGCCAACTAAGTTCTCTATTAATAAAATTTGATGAATCAAATTTTAAATCTTTCATATGTATCACCCTATCTGCTTTATTATTGGTTTTATTCCCATAACCTCTTCAAAAAAATTAACATTATCATTAAAATTCCATTTTTCTAGTATAATATCTTTATCTGTTTTTATTTTAAATAAAAGTTTACTCCCATCATTAGTTATATCAACTTTCGTAATTTTCTGTTTATGAGATACATCCATTGATTCTGCGAGTTTAAGTATAGCAGCCAGCTTTGAAACTATAATTCTTTCCCTCTCACTTAGTATTTTATAATTACTATGTGAAAAATCAGGTATACTGTCAAGATGATACCTTGCTATATTGGCAACTAATTTTAACTCATCATTTGAAAGTCCCATTATATTTTGTGAACTTATAATATTATATGAGTGAATATCATGTTCATTTAAATCCACATACTTTCCAACATCATGAAGGATAGCTGCTACTTCAAGATATAATTTTTCTTTCTCCTTCAGCTTATGTATTTTTAATGTCTGATCAAAAATTGATACAGCTAAATTTTTAACATTTTCAGAATGAACTTTGTCTATACCAAATTTTTTTCCTATATACCAAACTGAATTTATAATATCATCAATTGCTTCTGTTTTTCTTTTAGTTTGAAAAAGTTCATCTGCCATGTCTGCAAGAAGCCCATGTCTTAGAGAAACAAAAGGAACATACATACCTTCTGCCTTTGTTGCTTTAAGCAGCCTGTTAAAAATAATAACAGATGGCATTAATCCTTCAGCTTGTTTTTGTGTCACTTGATATTCTCTTATTATTTGTTCTGTATTCATATTACATACCTTATAATATAACTTTTCTAAAACAGAGCCTTTTATAAATCTTTCCTGCTGAAAAATTTTATTTTTAATATTTAAACTTGCCATAGAACTTAACTCTCCACCAAGTCCTATAAAGTTTTTTATATTTGCTGATTTTATTATTTCTTCAACACTGCTTGTTTTACTTCCTATGTATTCCTCCATAACCTTTGGAAAATCAATTGTTACATTCTCAAGATCCGATAATATTTCCCTTATTCTCAAAGAACCAGTTTTAATATAATCAGTAAATATGAGCTTTCCGCCACTATAAAATGATATTTCCATTGCTCCAGAACTTACATTTACAATTAAAGTGCCTTCTTCAATTATTCTTTGAATATCCGATATACTCTCCCTAAGTCCCTTATACATTAAAAATCTTTCCTGAGCATTATTAATAATTTCAACATTAATTCCAGTTTTTATTCTTACCTGATCTATTAAATAATCTCTATTCTCAGCTTCTCTTACTCCGCTTGTAGAAACTGCTCTATAATGTTTAATATGATAATCTTTCATTAAAATAGCAAAATCCTTTAAAGTTTCACAAGTTTTGTGAATAGTATCTACTCCTATTCTGCCAAAAGCAAATGTATCTTTTCCAATATTCGTGTTTTTTCTTAAATCCTCAAGCTTATTTATTTCACCATTTGAACTTACTTCAGCTATAATCATTCTTAAATAATTTGAACCAACATCAATGGCTGCAATGGTTTCAATCTG
>JAUZPN010000224.1 GCA_030705885.1 Bacillota bacterium
ACTATACAAACATTAGAAAAAATTTATGAGGACTATTCAAAGAAATTAGAGTTTATTGAAATTGAAAATGAACAGCTAAAAAATGAAAAATTAACTGAGATTACTGAAGATTACTTGAAAAGTGTTAAAATTAAAGATAAAGAAAAAATTGAACTTCAAAATTCTATAGATGAACTTCAAAATATAATGAAAGAAACAAATGAATTTAATTTTGAAATGAATAAAGAACAGAAGGTACTATCAGAAAGCCAAAAAAAATTAGAAGCTATTATTGATGCTAAAGAAAAGCAGCAGAAACAGTTAGAAGAAATGCGAAATATATGTATACATGCAGATAATATTTTGCTAAAAGCTAAAGAAGATTATGACAGTACCAATAGGGAATTATACCTTTTAAATAAACAAAAGCACAAGGCATCTGCAGACTATCAGGTTGCTGTTAATCAAAGAATTAATGTTGAGCAAATTTCAAAACAAAAAGTAAATAGTGCTAAAGAAAGATTAAAAAAAGCTAGTACACCACGTAGAGTAGTTACTGAAAAAGAGATTCCAGGAAGTATTAATAAATTTTATTTGTCTATTGCCGTTATTATATTTATTATTAGTATTATTTTAGGTATAGTTATAAATCATATATGCTTTTTTGTAAGTGCTATTTCTATTGTTTTAGCTATTGCAGCTATTGGTAAAAAGAAAACTGTCCAAACTGAAACTATGTATATAGATGAGGAAGAGGTTTCAAGGGCAGAGGATGATTTAAAGTCAGAAGAAAATTTTAGTAAAAGGGAGATACAATCAGCTTGCCAGGATGAAGAAACTGCACTGATATCATTAAAAGAATTTGAGGATAGAGCTGAATCTCTTAAGGAGAAGGTTTCAAAGCTTGAGAATCAATATGCAGCTGCAAGTAAGAGTTTAGCTAAAGCTAAAGAGGAATATAGTGAACATAAGGTTAAACTTGAATTTATAAATGAAAAATTATCAGAAGCAGAATTAGAGGTTGATTGTGAGAAAAGACAATTCGACAAATTGGCAAATAGTAATAAAGAATCAAAAAATGCAGATATTAAAAGCCTTCAGTTTGAGCTGGACGAAAAGCTATCCAAGTTATCTTTATTAAATGATAATATTCTTCAGATGCTTGCTGAAGTGAATTGCAACAATATAGATGAGCTTCAAAGTAAATATACTTTGTGGCAAAGTTATTTAGCAAGGTCAGTTGCTAAATCTGAAGAATTTCAACGGATAATTGATGCTGAAAAGGAAGCTAAGGACAAATTGGAACTTAGAATAAAAAAGCTTATAGATGATATAGGTATATATACTCCTGTAAATTCTATAGATGATGCTGAAAAAGCTGTTGCTGTATTAAAGGCTGCTAATGAAGAAATTAATACAATTGATATTAAAATCAGTAGTCAAAAAGAATTTTTAAAGGATGAAATTCAAACTAAAACAATTCACGATCTTGAGAAACATAGAAATCAGCTTCTTGATGAGGTTTTAACACTAAATAATGGAGAATTGCCTGTAAAATACGATAGTAACAAGCTACAGCAGATGAAACAATATGATGAATTTGCTGAACATTATCTCAATAAAACTAGAGAAAAGCTGATTGAAATGAATTCAGAGATAAAAAATCAGTTTATAGGCAGAAGAAATATAAGTGAAATTGATAGTGATATTAGTAAGCTGAAAGAAGAGATAGCAGAATATGAAGAATATTATGATTGCTTAGATATTGCTGAGACTACAATTGATGAAGCTTTTAACGAAATCAGTCAAAGCTTTGGACCTCTTCTTAATAGTAAGACCTCTGAGATTTTTAATAGTCTTACAGGTGGAAAATATGAAAATGTTATTATCTCAAGGAATTTTGATATAAATGTTCAAAAAGCAGAAGATGTAGTTTCACATGAATGGAAATATTTGAGCAATGGAACTGTAGATCAGGCATACTTTGCATTAAGACTTGCAATATCTGACTTGTTGTCACACAATAGGGAAAACATTACTGAAAACGGAATACCTTTGCCTCTTTTGCTTGATGATGTATTCCTTCAGTATGATGAGTGTAGAGCTGAGCAGGCATTAAAATTTCTTATAGATTATTCTCAAAAAAATAATACAAAGGCTCAAATTATAATGTTTACTTGTCAGAAAAACATTGTAGAAATATCACACAATATTGGCATAAAGGAAAATATCAAAGGTATTTTTGGGGACTATGAGTATTTAGCAGTAGATGCATAGAAAAGTATATAACCATCATTTAATCCAAAACAATTGACAATATAAACAATAAAACATATAATATGATAATATCAAATGATTAAAAACAGGGCGGAGATGATGGTTATGGCAGATAATCAAATTAAAAATAAGCAGGGTCTTACAGAAAAAGAATTTTTAGAACAATATGATGTTAGTATATACAGAAAGCCTTCTGTTACAGTAGATATGTTGATATTTACTATAATGGATGAGGAAAAAGAAAACTATAGGAAGCTTCCTGAAAAATCATTAAAAATTTTATTGATTAAAAGAGGAGAACATCCGTATATAGGTAAATGGGCACTTCCAGGAGGATTTGCTTGTTATGATGAAAGCTTGGATGAAGCAGCTATGAGAGAATTGAAAACAGAAACAAACATAGAAGATATATATATGGAACAGCTGTATACCTGGGGAGAAGTTAATAGAGATCCAAGAACTAGGGTAATAAGCTCATCCTATATGGCATTAGTGGACAGTACTTCCTTGGACATAAAAGCTGGTGATGATGCAGATGATGCAAAATGGTTTAATATCAAATATAATGTGCTGGAAGAAAATAAAGTTTTGCAGGAAAAGAACTTTATTTATGAGAAAACAGTAGAGATAAGGCTTTGGAATGAAAGCGAAGAATTATCCACTAAAATTAAAATTACAGAATCCAAAGACGGTAAAATGAGCAGAGAAATCATTGAAAATGAAGGTATAGCCTTCGACCATGGTAAATTTATTGAATATGCTCTATCAAGGTTAAGGAATAAAATTGAATATACAAATTTAGCCTTTAACTTGATGCCTGAACTTTTTACATTAACTGAACTTCAACAGGTATATGAAATTATTCAAGGAAAAGAGCTTTTAGCACCTGCATTC
>JAUZPN010000225.1 GCA_030705885.1 Bacillota bacterium
ACATTTAGTTCCAATTAATTAGGGTATTTTAGATTTGAAGAATGAGTAGTAATTGGTGGAATATAAGCTGATGCTGCTCATTTTTGTTATACTATAACATTTAGTTCCACTTAATTTGTAAATGATAGCAGAGAGAAGCTTCTTTTAGAAATTTAGTGGAACTTTGTGACCGAGGATAGTATAAGTGAAACTAAATATATACAAGAAAAGTATAGTATATGAGGAAAAAAATATAGTAATTTTAATGTAAACGTTTTATAATATAAATATACTATTCTTGGTCACAAGGTCCTTAAATAATCTGAGGGGGATTTTATATGAATGTTATAATAACAATAAGAAAATCAGCTATACTGCTCACTACTGGTTTATTTATAGTATCATCAGTATTAACAGGGTGTGAGGATAAAACTAAAAATCAAGGTAAGGTAAGTTCAAATATTAGTAATGAGCCTTTAAAAATTGACATCTTAGATAATGCTGCAAATTACCAAGGTGAGCAGACTGGATGGTTTGGACAAATTGTTAAGAAAAAATTTAATTTAACATTAAATATTCTTGCCCCTTCGGTATCAGGTGATAGTTTATATAAAACAAGATCAGCATCAGGTGACCTGGGTGATTTAGTTATTCTTGATAACAGCCAGTTGAAAGATTGTATAAAGTCGGGCTTGGTAATGGATATGTCTGGTATGATTAATGATTACCCAAATCTAAAGAAGTTCTATAACCATTTTGAATATTTTAATGCTAATTTCGATAAAAAAGTAAATCCAAAAGGGCTTATTTATGGATTGCCAACAAATGAGGCAGATACTTCACCAACCTCATTTTCACAGTTTATTCCGTACTCAAGTCCATTACTTCCATGGGATTATTATTCAGGAGTAGGAAGTCCTACGATGAATAATTTAAATGATCTTTTAGATACATTGAAAAAGATGCAGGATAAATATCCAAAAAATGTTAATGGAAAACCAATTCATGCCATAACTTTGTGGAAAGATTGGGATGGTTATATCATGGAAAATGCACGATGGCTGTGTAACTGGTATGGTTATGAAGAACCATCAGAAACAAGTTCTGTGCTGCTTAATGCTGATGGTAAAGTACAACCTATTACAGATGACAACGGAATGTATCACAAAATTTTAAAGTTCTTATATGATGCAAATAAGATGGGGCTAATTGATCCTGAATCAGCTTCGCAGAATTGGAACATGGTATCAGAGAAATTAGCTAATAAACAAGTTGATTTATTGTGGTATAATTGGGAGACGGGTTTCTATAATACAAATGAAAGGGGACAAAATAAGGATGGAAATATTGCTGTTCCAATAAGTGATTTGCATATAATTCAAGAGGGTGATGCTTATTATGGTGATGGCAGAGTGTTTGCTATAGGTTCTAAAGCTAAAAATCCTAAAATGATAATGAAGTTTTTAGATTGGTTTGTATCTCCTGAGGGTATGCGTTACGTGATAGATGGTATAGAAGGCTTCAATTATACTAAACAAGCTGATGGAAAGCTGGAATATACCAGTAAAGGGCAGGCTGCTTTTACAAATAATCTTCCTGTACCTGCTGAATATGGCGGTGGTGGTTATAAAGATGGCATGAGTGCTATTAACACATTACTTATAGGTGAGTTCGCAAAAGATCCTGATACAGGTGAATTCTATAATTATCATTACTGGAATTCAACAATTGAAGCAAATAAAACAGCACTGACAAATGAGTGGACACAAAAGTATCAGGCACAAAACGCAGTAGATTATTACAAGAAGCATAATATGATTGATATTGTACCTAATATAAACGTAAATTTTGAAACTGACTCTTCAGATATTAGTAATAAGCGCAGCCAATGTAAGGAGTTAGTTATAGATACATCTTGGAAGATGGTATTTGCAAAAAATGAAAATGAATTCAACGAATTGTGGGAAAAAATGAAAAATGGTTTAGAAAGTGATGGATGGAACGATTTAGTGACTGCTGATACAGCAAAATGTAAAGTTTTAGTTGATTTGCGGGATAAAGTATCTAAAAGTGCGAAAAAGTAGGAAAGTACAATTGAAGAAGGTAGGAGATGCTGCTTTGTTTCATAAAATTTTTCATAATCTAAATAAAATGGGATTACAAAAAAAAATGATAGCAGGTTATATTATGATTATACTAATACCTTCTGCTGTACTTGGAATATTAATTTACAAAAGATTTTATGACATTATGATGAATGAATATGTAAATCAAAAACAACAGATTATTTATCAATATAATGTTGGCATGGAAAAGGATTTGTCAAGGATACAGGATATTTACAGCTTATTTCAATATAATACAAAATTAACAGATTATCTAGATGGTGATTATATTTCCGATATGCAAAATATTTATGATTTTTCTAAATATATAAAACAGGTTAATGGATATGTGTATTCAAGTATGCCATTCATCAAAAATATTAATATTTATAAAAACAATGAAGACGTAATGTCTATACCATCCATAATATCTAGTATGGATAAATTGGATAATGTTAAAGTAATTCAAAACAAAACAACTGTGGGTAAAGGTGCGTGGATTTGCCAGCAAACAAGTAATGGAAATGCATTGGACATAAGATATTATATGAAAATATATAATAGTGATTTTGACAAGGAACTTGGAATTTTAGAAGTAATTCCTAATTCGGAGATAATGTCAAACTATTTTAATAATATAAAATCTATATCAGATGGAAATGATGAAATTTATTTATTAGATAATAATAATAATGTTTTGTATAAAACGGGGAAAAATATGGTTTCAATTAATGAAAAAACTTTAGACAAGCTGTTCAGTTATAAGAAAGACAGCGGGTATTTTCAAATAAAGATTAATAATAGAAAAATAATTGGTAATGTAATATATATTAAAGAATTAAATATCAAAACAATAGTATTAGAAGATGGAACTAATGCGTTTAAATACTTTAAAGTTAAAAAAAGTACAGTATTGTTGTATTTAATAACATTATTTTTTGTACTTTCAACAATCTATTATTTTATTGCAACAAATATAACATCACGAATAGTAAAATTAGCTAAGCATATGAGAAATATTGATGAAAAGAATATTTCATTATATACAGG
>JAUZPN010000226.1 GCA_030705885.1 Bacillota bacterium
CTTCTCTCAGCTCTACGTTATACTTCCATCCCAGTCCTTCTAGTTTTGAAACATCCAGCAATTTTTTTGGAGTTCCATCCGGCTTACTAGTATTAAACCTTAATTCTCCTTCAAAGCCCACAACATCCTTTATCATTTCTGCTAATTCTCTTATTGTAACCTCTTTTCCGGTTCCAATATTAACATGCTCTTCGCCGCAATAGTTTTCCATTAAGAAAACACAAGCATCCGCCATATCATCTACATATAAAAACTCTCTTAACGGCTTACCTGTTCCCCATATTTCAACTTGCTGCATGTTATTAATCTTAGCTTCATGAACTTTTCTTATAAGAGCCGGCATAACATGAGAAGTTTCCAAATCAAAGTTGTCATTTGATCCATAAAGGTTAGTAGGCATACAGCTTATAAAATTATCTCCATACTGCCTTTTAAAGAATTGACACATTTTAAGTCCTGATATTTTTGCTAAAGCATATCCTTCATTTGTAGGTTCAAGATATCCTGAAAGTAAATACTCTTCCTTTATAGGCTGAGGACACATTTTAGGATATATACATGAGCTTCCTAAAAAAAGAAGCTTTTTAACCTTAAAATCATGAGCTGACTTTATAACATTATTTTGTATTTCCATATTAATATATATAAAATCTGCTGGTTTAGTATTATTAGCATTTATTCCGCCAACATGAGCTGCAGCTAAAAATACATATTCAGGTTTTTCCTCTTCAAAAAAATTTCTAACAGACTGTTGATTAGTCAAATCCAATTCAGCATGAGTTTTTCCTATTATATTAGTATATCCTTTACTCTTAAGGTTTCTTACTATAGCAGAACCAACTAATCCCCTATGTCCAGCGACATAAATCTTACTGTTTTTTTCCATTACATTCACAACCTTATATATTTTGTTTTACCGATACAGATTTTAATTCCTTTTCATTTATAAACCTTTCTGTGCTTTTTCCTGCAATCTCTCTCATATCAGCATCTACCATGATTTTTACTAAATTATTAAAACTTACATTTCTTTTCCAATTAAGTTCCTTTTCAGCCTTAGAACAATCTCCCCAAAGCAGTTCAACTTCTGCCGGTCTAAAATATACTGGATTTACATCTATCAAAAGCTTTCCTGAAAATCTGTCATAGCCTTTTTCTTCTACTCCAGTACCCTTCCATTCAATCTCTATACCTACTTCTTTAAATGATAACTCAACAAATTCTCTTACTGTATGAGTTTCATTAGTAGCTATAACAAAATCCTGAGGCTTATCCTGCTGTAATATAAGCCACATTGCTTCTACATAATCTCCTGCAAATCCCCAGTCTCTTTTAGCATCAAGATTTCCTAATGATAACTTATCTTGTTTTCCTGCCATAATACCTGCAACAGCTCTTGTAATCTTTCTTGTAACAAACGTTTCCCCTCTTCTTGGAGATTCATGATTAAACAATATCCCATTACATGCAAATATGTTATAAGATTCCCTGTAGTTAATTGTTATCCAATAGGAATATAATTTAGCTACACCATATGGACTTTTAGGATAGAAAGGAGTTTTTTCACTTTGAGGTGCTGTCCCTGGCAATCCTCCAAATAATTCTGATGTAGATGCTTGATAAAATTTACATTTTAGGCCGCTTTCTTTTATTGCATCAAGTATCCTAAGTGTTCCTACTGCATCAGTTTCTGCAGTATATTCTGGTACATCAAAAGAAACCTGTACATGACTTTGAGCTCCTAAATTATATATTTCATTTGGGCGTATTTTTTCTATTAATCTGTTTAAATTGCTAGAATCCGTCAAATCTCCATGATGAAGAAATAGTGTTTTATTACCTATCTCAGGATTTTCAAATAAATGATCAATCCTCTTAGTATTAAAAGTACTTGCTCTTCTTATTATTCCATGTACTTCATAACCTTTTTCGAGCAAAAATTCTGTTAAGTAAGAACCATCCTGTCCTGTTATGCCTGTTATTAATGCTTTTTTCAACACCTGCCACCACCTAATAAACTTTTTAAACATTATGAATTAATTTTAGCCTTTTATTTATGCTATAAACTGCTTTTAATTGATATTTGAGTAATACTTATTTTGTTTATGTGTTAATTATTAAAAATATAATAATTTATCTTATATAAATTTATATATGTTTATTTATAAACCCAGCTTATTTTTTAGAAGATCATATCTTAAGCCAACTAAATTAATAAAATCTTTAATAAAAATTTATAAAAATTTAAGAATTAATTAATGAATAATGAAATTTAGTTCAAATAAAACTGTATAAAGAATCATATTTTTAAATATTTTGGTATCAAAATATAAAATTTATCACACAAAAAAATTATACAGCCAATCTTATATATTTGCAACATAATTTTAACTTTTATTAAGCAAACCACTATAAAGAGCGGCTTATAAAGTATAAGATGCAATTGCATATAATTCATAATTTTTACATCTTATCCTCTTTTACTACTATAGAAGTACTGTATCTTTATCTTATATAATTTATAATTTTGTTATATGGTATACTTGAATTTGGAGAAATCTTTAAACTGGAAATTCCATTACTTTTTTACAGTATTTGAAACAATATTTTCATTATGAATATATATTTAATTCTATGTAAAAGCTCAAAAACCTTTAATATGGTAATTTATTATACATTAATGTTTAATAAAATTCAACATTATATCCAGCTGCGCATAAACTTTCATCAAATTTTTATCTACTAGGGTAACTTTTTCTGCATATGCATATCTATTAATTGAAAGGGGTTGATAATATGGCAATCATATCAACAACAGTACAAAGCACTGCATCACTAAAATTTAAAACAGGGGTAAATGCACAAGGAAAGGATGTATTCAAAAGTCAAAAATTCTCTAACATTAAAACATCAGCTTCAAATGATGACATTTTTGCAGTAGGTACATCTATGGGAACATTATTAATGTATCCAGTAACAGACATATTAAGAGACGATTCAAATCAGATCATAAATCAATAAAAGGAGGGATTTGTAAATGGCTAAAATTGTAGTTATGAATTTTTTAAATGAACAGGGTAAAAAAGTCAGCATTACTGTAAACAATGCAAAAGACACATTAACTGCA
>JAUZPN010000227.1 GCA_030705885.1 Bacillota bacterium
GTAGATGTTAATGCACCTGCAGAAGTTCATTATAAAATAGGACAGGAAATCAGATTACTTCGTGAAAAAGGAGTACTGATTTTTGCTAGTGGGAATGTTGTCCATAATCTTTCAAGAGTTAATTGGGAAATTGAAGGAGGTTATCCATGGGCTGTTGAGTTTGATAATTACATTAAAAATAAAATTGTAAGTGGCAGTCATCAAGAAGTTATTAATTATAAGTCTGCAGGAGAGTCAGCAAAATTAGCATTTTTTACACCTGAACATTTTTATCCTTTATTATATGTGCTTGGAGCATCAAGACAAGAAGATAAATTGACAATATTCAATAATTCTTGTACTTTAGGAGCACTATCTATGACAAGCTATTTGTTTGAATAGAAGAAAATGTTAAATTAATGGATGGTTTTGATGATATAAAAAATTTATAGAGGGGTGATACCATTGAGGTTTGCATTTAATACAGCATGGAGATTTTTGAAATCTAATAAAGTACAAACTATACTTATAGCACTAGGAATAGGAATAGGGGTATCAGTACAAGTATTTATCGGTTCACTGATAACAGGACTTCAGAAAAGTCTTGTAAACAAAACTATAGGAAATTCATCACAGATATCTTTAATTTCAAATAAAGATGATAAAACAATAGAAAATTGGGAATCAAAAATAGATATTATAAAAAAATCGGATTCAAGAATAAAATATATATCACCAGCAGCAGATTCTCCTGCTTTTATAAAATATGGAGATAAAACAGAACCAGTACTAGTAAGAGGATTTGAACTTAAAAATTCTGATAATATTTACAATATTAAAGATAAAATTTATGAAGGAAGGGAGCCTGAAAATAATAATGAAGTATTGATAGGAAAAGATTTGTCAAAGAATCTTAATATTAAGACTGGAGATAATGTTTTTATTATAACACCTGCTGGAAATAATACAAAAGTATTAGTAACAGGTATATATGATTTAAAAGTTTCTAGTATAAATAAGTCATGGATTATTACTAATTTAAATACTGCACAAAGCTTGTTCTCATTTGGAAATAATATAACTTCTATAGAAATGAAGCTTAATGACAAAGATATATTTAGTGCTGATGTAATAGCTGATAATATTTCAAATAAACTTGATGATAAGAATATAAAAATTGAGAATTGGAAGTCTCAAAATGAAGAATTGTTAAGTGGTTTAAAAGGTCAAAGTTCTTCTAGTATTATGATTCAAGTATTTGTATTAATTTCTGTAGTATTAGGAATTGCAAGTGTTCTTGCAATAACTGTACTTCAAAAATCAAAACAGATTGGAATTCTTAAAGCAATGGGGTTAAAAGACAAGACTGCAAGTTTAATTTTTCTTTCAGAGGGTTTTATTCTTGGTTTATTTGGTGCTTTTATAGGTGTAGGTTTAGGTCTTGGATTAAGCTTTAGTTTTACAAAATTTGCATTAAATCCTGATGGAACTCCGGTAGTTCCTCTTTATATAGATTATAAATTTATAGCTTTATCAGGTTTTATTGCTCTGGTATCAGCAACCTTTGCAGCTCTTATTCCAGCTGGAAAATCTTCTAAATTAAATCCAATAGAGGTGATTAAAAATGGGTAAAATAATAGAACTTAAAGATATAAATAAGATTTATGGAACAGCAGTTAAAACACAAGTGCTTTTTGATATAAATTTAAGTTTTGAAGAAGGTTCTTTTAATTCAATAATAGGAGCTTCAGGAAGTGGTAAAACTACACTTTTAAATATAATTGGAACATTGGATAAACCTACAAGTGGTGAAGTATATATAGCTGGAAAAAGAACTGACAGCATGAATAAAAATGAACTAGCAGAGCTTAGAAATGAGACAATTGGATTTGTATTTCAGTTCCATTATCTTTTACCTGAATTTACAGCTATAGAAAATATTCTTATGCCGTATATGATTAAAAATATGAAGATTTCTAAAGAGATAAAAGAAAGAGCAGAAGAACTTTTAAACATTGTAGGTTTGCAGAAAGTTAAAAATAATTTATCAAATAATATGTCAGGAGGGCAGCAGCAAAGGACAGCAATAGCAAGAGCTTTAATGAACAATCCTAAAATAATACTAGCTGATGAACCAACAGGTAATTTAGATTCTGAATCTACTGAAAATATTTATAAAATTTTAAGAGATATAAATGAAAAATTTAAAACAACTTTTCTTATAATTACACATGATAGGAAGATAGCTGAAAAGACAGACAGAATTGTTGAAGTTAGAGATGGAAGAATAAATATGATATAATTTATATTATGATAAAATAGGAGGAGATTTAAATGGAAGTATTAGAATTAAAAAAGAATTTTTATTATGTTGGAGTGCAGGATCCTAATTTAAGAGTATTTGATATTGTTATGGAAACTGAATTTGGAACTACTTATAATTCATATTTATTAAAAACAAGTGAAAAAACAATATTATTTGAAACAGTAAAAGCAAAATTTTTCGATGAGTATTTAAATACATTACAAAAGTTAGTTAATATTAATGATATTGATTTTGTAGTAGTAAATCATACAGAGCCAGATCATGCAGGCAGCATAGAAAAACTTATTGAACTTAATCCAAGCATTAAAATAGTTGGTTCACAAGGTGCAGTACAATTTTTAAAGAATATTGTGAATCGTGATTTTTACAGTATAATAGTAAAAGAAAATGAAACTTTGTCAGTTGGAGATAAAACTTTGAGATTTATGATACTGCCAAACCTTCATTGGCCTGATACTATGTATACATACATAGAGGAAGATAATTTATTAGTTACATGTGATTCTTTTGGTTCACATTATAGCTTTAATGATATTTTATTAAGTAAAGTTAAAGATAATGAAGGATATTTAAGAGCTGCTAAATACTATTTTGACAATATTATTGGACCATTTAAAAATCCATTTATGACTAATGCTTTAAAGAGAATAAAAGATTTAAAAATTGATATGATATGCACAGGGCATGGTCCTGTAATAGATTCCAGGATTGATGAAATTATAGAACTTAACAAGAAATGGTGTACTGTAGTTAA
>JAUZPN010000228.1 GCA_030705885.1 Bacillota bacterium
TACCTTTGCCATGGTCATGTAGCACAAGGTATTCCTTTTGATGATGTATTTAATGTTATATCAAAAAGATATTTGGAATTAGCAGAAGAACTTTCTGTTTCTATTAATGTTGCATCATACCTCATTGAAATTAAGAAAAATATAGAAGCTGGAGCTACTGCTGATTATACTGCAAGCAGAGGCGAATATTTAAACGGATTAATTCTTGCAGATTACTTAAATTTTAAATTTGTTGATGCTGCTGAAGTAATTTTCTTTGATAAATATGGAAATTTAGATTCAGAAAAAACTCAAGATGTAATTAATAAAAGATTAAGTAATATAGAAAATGCAGTTATTCCTGGTTTCTATGGTTCAACATATAATGGATTTTTAAAAACATTTTCAAGAGGAGGTTCAGACATAACTGGTGCAATAGTTGCAAGAGGTGTAAATGCATCTTTATATGAAAACTGGACTGATGTTTCTGGATTTTTAATGGCAGATCCAAGAATTGTTGAAAATCCAAAACCAATTGAAAAAATTACATATCGTGAACTTAGAGAGCTTTCTTATATGGGAGCAACAGTTTTGCATGAAGATGCAATTTTCCCTGTAAGAAAGGCTGGAATTCCAATAAATATAAAAAATACCAATATTCCTTCTGATCCTGGAACTCTTATAATAAATGATTTAGAGCCAACTGCTTATGGTGGAACCATTACTGGCGTAGCAGGAAAAAAAGACTTTACCGTTATAGCTATTGAAAAAGCTATGCTTAATGCTGAACTTGGTATAGGACGTAAACTGCTCACAATACTTGAAGCTCATAGCGTTTCCTTTGAAAATATGCCTTCAGGAATTGATTCTATCTGCCTTGTAATTGAAGACAGCCAGCTTGAAAATAAGTTAGACTTAATAATAGATGATATTAAACGTCAATGTAAACCTGATTCAATTGATGTATATCCAAATATGGCTCTTATAGCTACAGTTGGAAGAGGAATGCTTAAAACTAAAGGCATAGCTGGAAAAATATTTAAATCTTTAGCAGACAATGATATTAATATAAGAATGATTGATCAAGGCTCCAGCGAAATAAATATAATTATAGGTGTTGAAAACATTGATTTTGAGAATGCAATTAAATCAATATATAATGCATTTGCAGGATAGTGCTGCCTTTTTATTTAGGATGGTGAATATTAATGGAAAATGAATTAAATGAAAATAAATATAATGGCATTATAATTTTTGGTGAAATGAGTACTGGAAAAGATGCACTTGCAGATTATTTAATCAATTCAGATAAAAGATGTTGTAAATATAATATTGGCAACGCTGTGAGGCAGTTCTTTTCAATTATTAAAGTTAATCCTGAATTTCGTGGAAAAGATAGATTTCTTGGTCAGCTTATAGCTGATAAATTACGTGAAGTACATCCATATTTTCTTAATGATTATTGTCTCAGCTTAATATATGAAAAATGGCAGAAGCAATATAATTGGGATAACAGCAATGTATTTATAGAGAATTTTAATGATGAAATTAAAAAACAGCTTAGCATAATAATCAAACATGAAATACCAATAATTGTAGGAGGAAGAACAAAAGACGACTTCACTTATTGGACAAATAAAAATTTCTTTACTGTAGGTATCATTTGTGATAAGAGTATTAAATTTGAAAGGTTATGTAAAAGAGATGGCACTTTAGTCGCTAACAATAGTAATTTCAAACATAATACAGAAATTGATGTGGCAGATATAGCTAAAAATAAATGTAATATAGTTATAGATAACAGTTTTGACTTACAACATTTACATAATGAAGCTGATAAACTTATAAAACTATTTAAATAATTGCATTAATTTTTTTGATTTTTATACATATAATAGTAACATAGCAAATTTATTTGGAGGATATTTAATGTATAAAAACCATAGTAAAATCCATAAATACAAAAGACCTGGTTATTGCTGCCAATATACTCAAAACTTTTCTGATCAATATTCCTATGTTAACATGGAAGAAAGCTCAGATACTTATGAAAGTAAATCAAATCTTGAATTTGAAGACTACAAAATGATACCTTTTAATTACAATTACTATCCTCTGTATTCTGACGATAATGCAGAGGATTTTAGTTCATATTCTTGTAACCTTAAAAATCATTGTCCATTTATGAGCCAAAGACCATATGATGAGTTTCGAGTTCCCATAGAACGATTTGAAGAAAATGATGACTCTGATGAAAGATATGAAGATTTTTACTATGAATACTATCCAGAATTAGATTATAATGATTATTGGAACATGTTTCCTTTTAATGATACAAGATGGTAAGTAAAAAAACTGTAATAAGAACTTAAAAAGGTGCACATAAAGTGCACCTTTTTGAGTTCTTAAATAATGCCGAAGGCGGGAATCGAACCCGCACGAGGTTTAAGCCCCACTGGATTTTGAGTCCAGCGCGTCTGCCAGTTCCACCACTCCGGCCAACCAACATAAGATATAATAGCATATTATTTTATCTTATGCAAGTAAAATTTTAAAGATTTAATTTCGGTTTCCTTCACCAGCTCCACTAAAAGGCTGTTTTTTCATTTCATCATCATGTATAGTTTCTGGTCTGGAACTCTTTTTGTTCTGCATTTTTGTCTCTTTTTTCGTTTCTCTATGTGACATAATAATATTTGTAACAGTAGTATTTTACTGTTACTCTCCTTTCTTAATCATCAATTTTATTAATATACTATCCTTGGTCACAAAGTTCCAATAAATTTCTAAAAGAAGCTTCTCCTTGCTATCATTCACAAATTAATTGGAACTAAATGTGGTCAAGGAAAGTATATATACTTTTATAATTTATTGTTTTTCTCTAGGTTCACCAAATACTGCTCTAGAACTTTCATCTTGGGGATCATGTTTAATATTTTTCTTTTTGAATTTTTTATCCTCTTTTTTATTATTGTTTGTTACTTCCATTTTATCAGCCATAATATTCCTCCTTAAATTTTATTTTGATTAACATTATGA
>JAUZPN010000229.1 GCA_030705885.1 Bacillota bacterium
AGAGCTTCTTACTTTAATGTCTATAAATTTATTTGAAGTAGATGGATTTGAAGCAGATGATTTAATAGGTACTTTGTCAAATTATGCTTCTGAAAAAGGAATTGAAGTTTACGTAGTTACTGGAGATAGGGATGCACTTCAACTGGCGAAAGATAATGTCAAGGTTGTAATTAATAAAAAAGGTATGACAGAAAAAGAAATTTATGATGAAAAGAGAATGATTGATGAGTTTGGTGTTACACCAAAACAGTTTATAGATGTAAAGGGGCTCATGGGAGATAAATCAGATAATATACCAGGTGTCCCAGGAATAGGCGAAAAAACTGCTTATAAGCTCATTATTGAATATGGCAGTATTGAAAATGTTCTTCAAAATATTGATAATATCAGTGGAAATAAAATTAAACAAAATCTTATGGATTACAGTGAACAAGCAATATTCAGCAAGAAACTAGCTACAATTATTGTTGATGTACCAATTGAAATTGATATGGAATCAATAAAGTCCAAAGATAACTATGATTCAGTATCTCTTAAAGAGTTGTTTATGAAATTAGGGTTTAGAACTCTGCTAAGTAAAATTCCTGAAAATACTACTATGAATACAGAAAATACGGAAAATACAGCAGAAATAGAAGTTGATTCAGAAGTTATTGATAAATTAAGCGAATTAGAAGCATTAGTTAAAAATATTAATAAAAATATTAATAAAAATATTTATCTTACATATAATACTTTAAATTTAAATGTATATTCTAAAAGTGAAATTGATAAAATATTTTTAAATGTAGATGAAAAAATATATATTATTGAAACTCGTAAATTATTAAGTGATGATAGAGAAAAAACTTTATTTTGCCTTAGAGAAATTTTTGAGAATGATAAAATAGAAAAAATAGGATATGATTTTAAAGCTTTATACAGTATTTTAAGAAAGATGGGCATAGTATTAAAGAGAGTAAAATTTGATATAAAAATTGCAGCATATCTTATAAATTCATCTAAAGGACAGTATGAGCTTCAAGATATATTGCAGGACTTTTTAAGAATAGATATTAAAAATGAAGATGATAAAAAAGAAATTAAGCAATCAGCACTTTTAAAACAGCTCTATTCTATACTTGAAGATAATATTAAGCAGTTAAATATGGAGGAATTATTATATGGTATGGAGCAGCCTCTTATAGAAGCTTTAGCATATATGGAAAATGAAGGCTTTAAAGTAAACAAAGATATGCTTTCAGAACTGGGAGACAAATTCAGCAAAGAAATAGATAGTGTTCAGAAGGAAATTTATGATATGGCAGGAGAGGAGTTTAATGTAAGTTCTCCAAAACAGCTTGGCAAAATTTTATTTGAAAAGCTTGATCTGCCTGTTATAAAGAAAACTAAGACAGGATATTCAACTAATGCAGAGGTACTAGAGCAGCTTTCAGATAAGCATCCGATTATTGATAAGGTAACATATTACAGGCAGCTTACAAAACTTTATTCAACTTATGTTGAAGGTTTAAAATCTGTTATTGATGTGGATGATAAAATTCATTCAAGCTTCAATCAAACAGTAACAACAACAGGCAGATTGTCCAGTACAGAGCCTAATCTTCAGAATATACCAATAAAATATGAGCTTGGAAGAGAAATAAGGAAAGTATTTATCCCTAATAATTCTGACTCAGTAATATTATCAGCAGATTATTCGCAGATAGAACTTAGAGTCCTAGCACATATTGCAGCAGATGATAATTTAATAGATGCCTTCAAGCATCATATTGACATTCATACAAAAACAGCATCAGAGGTTTTTAAGGTTCCTATTGATGAGGTAACTCATCTTATGAGAAGCAGAGCAAAAGCTGTTAATTTTGGTATTGTGTATGGTATTGGTGACTTCAGCCTTGCTAAGGATTTAAAAATAACAAAAGCCGAAGCTAAAAGCTATATTGATACATATTTAGAACGATATCCAGGGGTAAAAAAATATATGACAGATACTGTAAAACAAGCTGAAAATGAAGGATATGTCTTAACAATTTTTAATAGAAGACGTTATCTTCCAGAGATATCCAGCTCAAATAGAATAGTAAAAGCATTAGGAGATAGATTGGCTATGAATACGCCAATTCAAGGAAGTGCAGCAGATATAATAAAGCTTGCTATGATAAAAGTATTTAACGAAATCAGAGACAGAAAACTGAAAAGCACATTAATTCTTCAGGTACATGATGAACTTATTTTAAATGTATACAAAGATGAACTGGAAGAAGTAAAACGTATTGTAAAGAAACAAATGGAGAATGTAGTATCACTGAATGTTCCTATGGAAGTTGATATAAATGTTGGTGATACATGGTTTGAAGCAAAATAGCATCTATGTTTTGCTCAGAAGATGATTTTAAAAATTTGATAAAACTTTGTGAGTAAACATATTATATTGTATTATATATTAGGAAGTGATATTATGTTTAAGGTTGGATTAACAGGAGGAATAGGAAGCGGCAAGAGTACAGTTTCTGAAATGTTTAAAAATAAAGGAATTTCAATAATAGATGCTGATATTGTTTCCCGTGAGGTATTTAATATTTATCCTGAAATTTATGATAAAATAAGAAAAGAATTTGGAGAAAGCTTTTTTGATGAAAAAAATAATTTAAAAAGGCGTGAATTTGGCAGTTATATTTTTAAAAATAAAGATGAACGAAAAAAATATGAAGCAATTATAATGCCTTTTATAAAGAAAGAAATAAATGACAGGATAGATGCATTGAGCTTAGAGAACAAAAAAATATGCATACTTGATGCACCAACATTAATTGAAAATGGTGTACATAAAGAAATGGATTTAAATATTCTAGTCTCTGTAGATTTAGAAACTCAAATTGAACGAGTTAAAAAAAGAGATAATCTCAGCTTTAGTGAAGTAATGCACAGAATTAATTCACAAATGACAATTGAAGAAAAAAAACAATATGTTGATTTTATAATAGATAACAGCA
>JAUZPN010000023.1 GCA_030705885.1 Bacillota bacterium
GTTTACATTCCACTCTGGTTATATTAAAACTTCTCTCGATACCTATACAAACTAGTTCGGGAATTTGATTACATTCCACTCTGGTTATATTAAAACGTGTTTTTTTTTATATTATTTGCTAAAATTGTAAACAGTTTACATTCCACTCTGGTTATATTAAAACCCCTTATCAATAAAACATTGCAATTACTTTGCTTTGCATTAAGTTTTCTGTCGACTACAATTTTTCACCTAAAAATATTAACTAATTTATATACAAAATATTTAATATCCTTTTTCATTCCTCACAAATCAATAACTGTCTACCTGTTGCTAATTTTACATTTTCATAGGTCGACAGATAATATTGATGCATTTTATTAAAAGAAATTTGATGTTTTATCATCTTCTTGTCCCCAGAACTCCTTTTTTAACCATTTCTGATCTCTGCTTTTAAAAATTATTACTGAGTCTTTATCTTTTCTTATATAAACATTTAACTCTAATTTAAGCTTTTGTAACAATGGAGGAGTTATATCCCCTTCAAATACTGATTTTTGAACATGTGTTAAGTATTTCTTGCATATCTTGAATACATTTCTTGATATCCTTGCTCCTCCATCATCAATAACAATATCATAAATTAATATAACATACATAAAATTACCACCACATCCTAAAGCCTTCGTATTTCTTCTCTCCTATTAGGTGTTTAATTAATTTATAACACTCTAACCTTATTAAATATCTATATGATACACTTCTTTCAAGAGTTTTATGTTTTATTGTTTGTTTAAGTCTTTCATCATATTCTTGAAGTATTTTCTTTCTTGCTGCTTCTTTTAAATACAAAAAATTTGATTCTCTTTCAAAATCACTTTCTGTAATCATATTTTTATTTAGTAAAGAAAATATTAGTCTATCTGCAATAAGTGGTTTAAATACTTCTGATATATCAAGACTTAATGAAAATCTTCTTTCTCCTGCACTATGTAGATAACTAATAGTTGGATTCAATTGGGTAGTATAAATTTCTGACAAACAACTTACATATACAAGAGAATTCACAAAGGAAATAAGTGTATTTATCATATTATCAGGTGGCCTTTTTACTCTCTTCTCAAAATTAATTTCTTGGTTTACTATAGTATTCCAGCCACTATAGTATACTTTCCTTATATTCCCCTCAATTCCCATAAGCTCAGGCACATTATTTGTATTATCAATTAAATTTCTTAAATGCTTTATCTCATCAATCTCCACATTAAGGTCCTTACCTCTTTCATTGTAGTACCTCAGATTTCTCACAATATTATAGCTTGCTGCATCAATAAAACCTTTTGCAATCTCTACTCTTTTTGATTCATCTATATAATATGTTACCTGATCAACCAATAATTTACCTGATACATTTTCTTCTTTTGGATAAAAACTGCCTGTATAGAAACCATAATAATTAAAAAAATGAATTGGAATATTCATTTGTCCAATATAATTTATGCACTTAGTATTTAATGAAACCTCACCAAATAGATAAATGTCCCTAGTCATTTCAATTTTAAGATCTTTAAATCTTCCATCATCAGAAGTCAATCTTATAACATTATCTTTTCTTTTAAAATCACCATTAGAAAATAAATAGTAACTTTCTGACACACATATCACCCACCTAAATATAGCAGTACTCAAAATAAGCACATTTTTTGCATATCTTTTCATTTATTATTTGAGGTATCTTCTCCTGTGAAACTATTTTTTCAATTTCAATAAGTATATTTTGAATTTTATCTTTATCTCCTTCTTCTAGTCTAATCTCTTCCCTTTTCCTTAGTGTAGGATAATCCAAAATACCTTTTTCTATCTTAATTCCTCGTTCATTTAAAAAATAAATGTAATACTTAAGCTGCCATGCCCCTGCTTCCTCTATACTTTTACTTTTTTTCACTTCATGAAGCACTTTCCAATCTTTTATAAAATCAATATTTACAGTTTCATCAATCATTACATGCTTACTTTCCCTTGAATAACTATTTTCATCTATAAGTTTACCAAGCATTACATTTTCATTTGTATTTTCCATAGTTATATCATTATAAAAGCACCATAGCTTCCTATGACAAACAAAATAGTAATAAAACATACTTCCAGTTATTCTTTTCATATTCTCCCCTTCTTTTAAAAACTACGATCAGAATAATCTTCATTTTTGTTATTGTAAACTAAATTCTCAATACCAGTTTTGCTATTATAATCACATCCTAGTATAGGTATCTCTTCATATTTACTTATCTTAAGCATTTTTTTCTGACAATTCCTAACTATGTGTCCATACATACCTACTGTAAAATTCATAATACTGTTTCTTGCTTTAGCCTTTTCCTTTTTTAGCTCTTTTCTTTTATTATCAGGCATAGACTTATCAAAGGTTTTATTTAAAATGCTTATATAATCGTCTATAAATAATTTATTTTCTTCATAGATATTTTTAGGTATTATAGTAACTGAATCTATATTTCTAAATCTTTTTTGCATTTCATTTTTATCTAATTCATAAGTTTGTATGCTTTTCACATAGTCTATATTTCCTATAATATCCTTATAATATTGTGTTTTAGAGAGTTTATCTGTAGTATACAGATTAGCAACCAATTTCACTTTAGTTTCTTCGCTTATTTCACCATAAATATCTTTTATCGCTTTTTTAGAAAATCCAAAAATTTCTTCATCAATAAATTTTCCTACTCCACTGCACCCTTTCTGCCCCCCTGTGAAAATAAAACAATTGTAATCAACATCTAAATCCCTATCTCTATAACATCTTCCCATTCTTTGAAATAAACCATTCAAATCAGATAGTTCTGTAAAAAGTAAATCAAAATCAATATCCAATGAAGCTTCTACTATTTGTGTAGCGACCCAAATTCCATGTGACTTATTTTTCTTATCTCCCATTTCTATAATTTTGTCTTCTTTTTCTGCCCTGTCCTTTTTTATAAAATTACTATGTAATAAATTAACCTCTTTATCATTAATCTTCCCTACTAATTCATTATAAATTTTTCTTGCAGCCTTAACTGTATTACATATTACTAATATTTTATTATTTTTATATTTTTTAATTATATCATCTGTATTAATCTCTTTGTCTAATACTATAATACTATGTCTAATCCTATTATTGGTAAATACTTTAGTCTCTTCAAATTTAATACCTTCATTATTTAATAGGTCTATAACAATATTAGGAAGTGTTGCTGTTAAGATTGCAAACTTTCCTCCAAATTTTGATATATAATAAAGTCCTATAATAAGATACGCAAGTAAATCTGCTGAATACATTTGTACTTCATCAATTATAACCTTTGAATAAGAAAGAGTGGCAAGCTTAGGTTCAAAACCTCTATACCTATATACAAAATCAAATATCTGATCTAATGTGCATACTGTTAACGGAAGTGAAAGCTGCTTAGTTTTATTATAATAATCTTCTAAATCTATTTCTTCATTTTTATTCTTTTCTTGTATTTCAATATACTTGCTATATGTATCTGAATCCAATAATCCCACTCTGTCATCTATATTTTCTTTAACTATCTTTTTACTTATTCTATTATAAATAGAATTTATCGCACTTTTTAATGGAAGTGTAAAAAATCCTTTGCTTTCACCTAACCATAACAGTCCTGCTTCAGTTTTTCCCATTCCTGTTTGAGCTATTACTATAACATTTTTATTTCTATTATCTATCATATATTTTTGAAGTTTATTCCATTTAGCCTCTTTGTTGTCATTTTGCCATTCCTTCATAAGATTATTTAATGAAGCTTGAAGGAAATTATTCTTACTCTCAACATCAATATAAGCACTAGCAGCATAATCCAATCTATTTAATAATCCTTTAATCATTATATACTTTTGAAATGATTCTTCATTTTCATATATTCTATCATTTTTCACAAAATATGAATCCTCTATAGTATCAGCTAAAAACTTATCTTCTTCACCTAATTTATCATAATGGAAGTTTTGAAACTGTTCCTCCATATTCTTTATTTCTTCTTCAATATCTTCAATTTCAAAATCAAACTCCCTATCATGATGATAAGCTATGCTATGGAACAAAGTTTTAATATCCTTGTTATCATATCCTTCAATTTTCCTTAATTTGCTATAATTTATAAATGCTAAGCTCAATACTCCATGTGGTATTTCCCCTGAACATTTTTTACCTTTAAGCCTTTTTTGAAACTTTACATTCATCTTGCCTAAATCATGAAATAGACATGATTTATATAGTATTTTCCAATTTACATTTATGTTAGGATATAATTTCTTTAATTTTTCATAGTTTTCTAATACATTATCTGTATGACTTTGTATATCTTCTAGAGGGATTGACTTTGCTAAATAATTTTCATTCATTTTATTCGCCTCTTATAAATTAACAATCATTTCATTTTCATACCATAAACACCACATTATTATCCTCATCAATATATACTTCATTATCAAATAATGCTGAAAGGTTAGTACCATAAACAACATCTTTCTTTTCCCATTTTCTAAAAATTTTAGGTGTTTTCTCAGTACCATAATTAACAAGATAATAATTTTTAGGAATTTTGTACCTTGTTCCCGTCATACTAATTCCATTCACTGAATTTTTCATCTTAATTTTTTCGTCTTCTATCATTTTTAAAGGAATATAAGCTCCATAATTTTTTTCGAGTCTAATAGTTAAATCTAATGTTTTTTGCTCAATTTCTACAACTTTAGGTTCTTCTAATATTGTTGCTATATCCTCTCTTCTACCTAAAGATGGGTATTCTCTAGGCTTTAAAAAAGCTTCTCTTATTTCATTTACCAAATTTTGATTTTCAGGTATTATGTGTATTAATAACTCCACATCTACTAGAAGCTCTGCTGTTGCTACTCCTTGGCATATTCCGTACTCTCCCGCTTTTAATTGATGCCTTGCTTCTTCAAATTTCATTGCATTTTTAAATTCATACCTTGTATACAAATCATTAACCTTTGAAAAGTATTTTCCCTGTACGCTTATATTCATAGGTTTATATTCTGTGTACCCACATAAATTATGAACCATTCCTATTATTGTAGAATATGGTGGTAGTGGGTATGTCTCCTTGATTTGAAAACTTGTTGGCTTTTTATAATTCACCATATCCTGCCAGAGCTTTATTCTAATTCCCTTCATAATAGTCATCTACCTTTTGCTTAACAATACTAAAAAATTCTGGCATAGTTTTAGCATTTAACTTTTGGTTTACTTCATTTCCATTATCAAATTTACCTCCAATTACTGCACAATAGGTTTCATCTTTTATATTATCAAACAATACCTCTTGAATATCAGAAATTAAAATTTTGTTGTTCTTTATATCTACAACATTCTGAAAAACTGGATTTTTAATATCATACACACCACCTATAACAAACAATGGCTTTAAATCTTCTCTTCTTCCTCTTATATCTCTATATAAAAATGCTATTGTATCTAACAATTTTTTTACTCTTCTTGATTTTTCTTTATTCTCAATTTCTATTTTATATTCATCATCAATTCCTATTTGATCTAAATCAGCCGTTATTGTATATCTATAATATGATTTGTGTATTTCTGCCTGAGCAATATTCATATTTTCATTAACTTTATCTGCCTGACCTTTATTTGTTAAAAAATCTAAATCTCCTTTAAATGTTTCAAGAGATATAGCATTTGACAATCTAACCTTAGCACTACGTTTTCTCCCTGAAGTACTTTTTTCTGTTTTTAAATATCCAAAGAAGTCTATCTCAGGATATTTATCTATAGTTGCATCTGCACTAAACTGAATTACTTTCTTTTCTCCGCTTCCTTCAGCCTTTACAGGCGCAGTTTCCTCACCTAATTGTTCTATAATATTGTATCTTATAGCCTGCCTTGAAATATAAGTATACTGATCACCTTTATTTCTCGAAATCTTTTTTAATGAAGCGACATTTCCAATTCCTTCACCATAATTTGCACTTTCTGCTTGAAATATTATTGTTAATGTTAACCCTTTAGATTTCATAATAATTCTCCTCTCTTTTTCTAATAAATTTAATAATTTCAAAAACACTATCTATAAATAATTGATTTTAACTTATACATTTTCAGCATCCTTATTTGTCTTTTCGTCAATTAACCCTGCCACAAAAGCATAACCAATAGTTTTAAATGCATCATCATCTTTTAAAGTATCTATAAATACTCTTGGGACTTCCTTTTTAACATAGAGATAACAATTAAGTACTATGTCCATAAAAGTATCTTTATTGTCAGTTTTTAATGAATTCAATAGCTTATAACTTATTCCTGAAAGCTTATTGCTTGTTTCTTTTGTAATATACTCTTTTCTAAGGTGATATCCTGAAGAATTTGCTTCTTTTATAATGTCCTTTTCCTTATCTACATTTTCCATATAACCCATACCTCCTAATACTTTTTTATTTATATATAGTAAACTTCTTATATGACTCATATTGTAATAACAATTTTTTTCATTAGTAAGCTTATAAATAATAGTTTTATGAATCAATGTATATAAATTTTGATTATTAAAAAGTCTTATTATAACTAATTCATAAATATTAAAATTTGTTTTGATTTCCTTGAACCCTGCATTTATAATATAATCTAATTCTGATTTGGACTTATTTATTATCTCAATAGTATTTTTAGATAAAATATTAAATCTGTAACTTTCATTTTCATATCGTACAACTTGTATATCCGCTAATTCATACTTCATTTTTTCATTAACTTCTTCATTAATAGAATTGATTAAGGCTCTGTATATACTATGACTAGGCTTTTTATCACCATTTAGTATATCTGCTTTTATTTTATTGTTTATTTTCAATGCATTCTTCACACTAAAATTTGTATTTATATAAATTCCTCTATCATATATATAAATCATACCAGCTGGCATGCAAGAATATACTAATTTGCATATAGGACATATAGCAATATCATTTGTAAAATTCCACACATGTGAGGATTTTTTACCAACATCAAATCCAGTCGCATTTAAAAATCCCAAGTGATTATTCAAATCCTTTATTGGTTCATTACATACAAAGCAATTATATTTATACTTTTTCCTATCCGCATTAATATATGCTTTAGCTGGCTCCACAAAATAATTTTTATAATCTACATATATATCTTTTTCTTTGGTCTTAGGATTTAAAAAACTTACTCCATCCCAGCTATTTTTAATTAAAGTATATATAACATTTTTACCTGCAAGATATCTTTTTGCACTAGCACTATTACAATAATCAATTATTTCTCTTATCTTATAAAACCTACTATTTACTTCAGAAGTTATTTTTTCCTTTTTAGAATTGAATTCCTCATCATTCTTAGGTTCTTTAATTGTAGTTAATTCTTTTTCTTTCTCCAAAATGTCAACTTTACTACTAATTAATTCATAGGTTGAACTATAGCTAGAACTCTTTAAATAATACTTTACAATATCTTTTATATACTTATTTAATTTTTCTAAACATTTCAAATCAAAATCACTAAACTGATTATCTTCAAAATAATCCATTGTTTTTTTGTAATCAATTATTTTATACCAAGATAACGTCTTTTCATAAGTTTTAATTAGATACCTAAAATATTTTTCTTCAAAATTTTCTAAAATATCCTGTAAAAATTCAATAGTATCTTGCCCCTTATAAGAAATATTTTCTTCCCCAACTATGTTAATAAAACCAGCTACAGAAGCATTCCACATCCAATCTCGTAAAGTAAGTGTCATATTATTAGCTTCCATATTATTACTCACCTCCTATTCCACAATATCTAAAAATGAAAATCCAAGTCCCCTTTTACTTCCTAACCCCGCCTTATAAAAATAATTTAACAAATACTGTTTCCCTTCTAGAATAAAACTTCCAATTGAACAAGCGACATTAATATCATAAGATTTCACTATGACTTTTTTCATGCTAACATTAATTATTTTAAGATTATTTATATGTTCTACAACCTCTTGACCGAATTCACTTAACAATTGACTTTTTAGATTTCTCTTCAATATTTCTTCATAAGTATTGTCTTCAAACGTCAAATACCAATCTTTTCCTGTCATTTTATTATGATCTCTAATTACTATAGGACTTAAGGTTTTAAATTTAACTCTATCGGTTTTAATAACCTTTTCCTTTTTAAAAACTATATTTGATATTCTAATTTTGTTATAAGTAGAT
Source organism: Bacillota bacterium (assembly GCA_030705885.1). Classification (GTDB taxonomy): domain Bacteria; phylum Bacillota; class Clostridia; order Clostridiales; family Clostridiaceae; genus JAUZPN01. The sequence goes on from JAUZPN010000023.1 coordinate 8,251, forward strand.
AACTCATAAAATTTCCATTGCTGCATTATTAAACTGTTATATATATATAAGCCTAATTCCAAGTCATAAATTGAGATATTAATTATTAGTTTTTTACTTTTAATGTTTATCTCGTCACTACCTATTTTGGCTTCAGGAAAATACACAGAAAAGCAAAAATCTTTTGGTTCATTTTTACTTTTTCCATATAGTAGCTCATATAAGTTTTTATCATAATTGCAAACTGCATACTTAAAAAATGATACAAGTTTTCTTCTATAATCTAGTGGCATATTACTATCTTCTAATTCACAATAAATAGAAAATCTCATAATTTTAATTCCTTTCATATCAATCTTTATCCATGTTGGTTATATTAAATTAAGCTTTAAGTATATGTAAAACATTAATACATTTACATTCCATATATGGTTATAACATTAATACTGGTATTTATATGTTATATATTACAATGTTAAATCTTTTCTGTCAATATAGTTTATATTTTTTATTACTTGTTTCATTATAATATTTCTATTATATTTAAACTTATTTTATATTTTATTGTAAACATTACATCACAAAGTTAATCATTATTTTTATATATTTTTTCTCATTGTTAATTAATTTTATAGCTTCTTATAAAAATTAAACACACATAAAAAAGGCACTAACCTAAGCTAGTACCAAAATAAAATGTATCTCATAAGGGGGAGATATTCATTAACTTCTTAATGTCTTAATAATACAGCTTAATTGTGGCAATTATATGTTGTAATTAAGTATAACTGGTTAATAAATTATGGAGTTTTTATTAATATACCATCCTTCATTATAAATTGTAATAATCCTCAGCAAATTTCAAAAACTTTTCACAGCTATTACTTATAATCTAAGCAGAATAAACGTACCTATGAAAAGTATAATACTGCTGTATCCCGCATGTTTACTATAACTAGTTATATAGTTATATAGTTTGCTAGTTTTCTAGCTATATGATTTAGCTTTTTGAACATAGTTAATTAACTCTTTATTGTTGTTTAAATCTTTATTTTACTGGAACTATTCTTTAAACAGCATAAATCTCCTCACACCGCCTCCGCTGGCTGATATGCTTCATCGCATGCAGTTACAATAAAATAAGCTACTAGAACAGCTAATAGCAAGTTAACTGTCAGAATAATGTTAAAGTATGGAACTCTATCTAGGAGCAGTCCATATATTAATGAACCTATTGGAACTGCTGCTTGAATCAGCATACCCTGCAGGGAGAAAAATCGGGATCTCATGTGCTCAGGTACCATCTTTTGGAAATTAGTGCTTATTGGGGTGTTTATAAAAGCATTAAAGAAGCCTACTAAAAACATACTTATGATAAGTATTGTGAATAGTTTTGTTGTAGCACCGCCTAATGTTGATACTAATTTAGGGCATAAAAATGTGCAGCCTATGATGCTTGCAATGGTTTGTGATATGAAGCCAGTCTTCATAAGGCTTTTGTTAGATAGTTTTTTGAAGTAAATAGCTAGAGCAACGTTGCCAAATACTATTCCAATGGTGAAAAATCCAATAATATAGCCATATTTATCTGCTGAGAAACCTATGGATTTTTTAAGTGCAAAGGGAAATATTATTTGAAGCATTGGAACCATAAGAAAATTAACTATCATTGAAAATGTTAGTAGCTGCATAAGTCCTTTGTTGTTTTTTATGAATGTGAATGTTTCTGATGTTTCATTAACAAATACCTTAGCAGACATTTTTTCTTTTTGAGAAATGTTTTTCTTGTATTTAATTAATGATGAGAATATTGCACAAACAAAGAATGATACTGCATTTATTAAGAATACAGTTTTTATTCCGCCAAATGAATATATAACTCCTCCAAGAAGAGGCCCGACAACCATGGAAGCACCATCCATTCCTCCTTTTATCGAATTTGCATTTATGAGGTTTTCAGAAGAAACTAGTTCTGGCATTATAGCTCCTGAAGAAGAGTTAAACATGCTATCCATTATTGATATAAATACTTGGGCTGTAAATAACAATGTTATATTCATATGTTTAAAAATTACTAATAATGAAAGCAGGCAGAGAAGAATTCCTCTCCCGCAATCCATTAGTATCATTATATACTTTCTATTTTTTCTGTCACCTAATATTCCAGAGAACGGAGATGTTATAAGTGATGGCACAATAGTTAGCATTGAAAATAAACCCATAAGTGTACCTGAACCGGTTAAATCAAGAATATATAATGGAAGTGCAACCATTTGAATTCCGCTTCCAATGAGTGAGATAAACCGTCCAACAGCATACATCCAAAAATTTTTATTATTTTTCATATAATCACCGTCCAACCTTCTAAACACAGTTATTCAATTTTCTTAGTATTAATTTTTAAATCACCATCAATTTTTATTGTATTTCTATATTCAACTGTTTCAATTTCACAGTTTGGTCCAATTACAACATTGTTACCTCTTACTATTTTTGCATTTGTATTTTCAATATATATTTCATCGCCTTCTATTGTTTCTGTAATAAGTTTTTCTTTAAAAGAAAATATACTCATTACTATGCCAATAATGTTATTGTTAGATTTTCTGACATTTATTTTTTCTCCACCTATTTCTTTTACACGGCATTTGCCAAAGATCTCAATTTCTACAGTACCTGCATTTAAGAGGCCTCCTATTTCAAAAGCACCTTTTGCATTAAAATTTTCAGCATCACAGTTCTGCTTAATGTTTGCAGCTCCTCTTATTTCTACTTCTTCTGCATGCAGATTTCCTTTTATGTCTGAAGATCCTGATATTTTTATTTTTCCTGTAGTTACATTTCCTTTAATATTTGAAGCACCGCTCACTGTAATCTCTTGAGATTCAAGATCTCCTTTAATATTTGAAGCACCACTGACTTCTACAACTGCTGCTTTTACATTTCCTTTTATGTCTGAAGCTCCTGAAGATTTAAGTATGTTACACTCTATATCACCATCAATAGAAGCTGCACCACTTACTTTCACTTCATTATATTTTCCTCCGCTTACACTTCCAGCACCAGAAACATTTAAATTTCCTAATTTTTCTTCCATTTTTCAAATCCCCTTTCTTTTATAACATTAATTTTCTTTTTAATTCTTCAACACATTCTGCTGCATTAACTTTTAATACAAGCTTTGCTCCTTTTTCAATATAAAACTCATTTGGTATCATTGATAATAGGCAGACAGCAATACCAAATTTCCTTATTAAAAATACATCACAAGATTTATCATTAAAGTTTTTATAGTTTTCTTCAAGTGTGGTTAAAATTACTTTTCCTTCTTCTATTCCTGCTTCTCCTGAATTAAGAAACTTCTCAATAATATATAAAAATAATATCTGCTGAAAAGAAAAACCGCTTTCTTCCTTATGATTTGCATTATATATATCCATAGTCATCTGCGAAACAATGTTTTTATTAAGTATATCTTCCTGCGTGAGAAATACCTGGTACATCTGAGGTGAAAATAAATCTGCTAAATCATCAAGGGATACATCATCTTTAAAATTTTTAATTTTTTCAACCCTCTCAAGTATTTCTTTTCTAGGAAAGAAGGTTTCCTGCCCTGTAAAGCTTGATTTTTTAATAAACCAATCTTCAGGAATTAAGTTTTTTCTTTTCCATCTATAAAGCTGACCATAAGATATACCTGTTATAGATAATAAGTCTTTTTTAGAAATAAGATTTTCATCCATCAATCATCCCTCCTAACAAGTATAGTGTAACATAACATTGTTACGTTGTAAAGATGTTTTTGAAAATATTTGTATTCATAGTAATGTTTTATTGACTTGTATTCTCTACATCACTAAGCTATAATTTTAATAACAATATATTATACAAAGGAGTTGTCAAATGGATAGTGTATATTTATCAATAATAAAAAGCGATTATGGCAGAGAAATAACCAAAACTCGAAAGTTTCAAAAAATACGAAAATTATTTGATTTACGTAAGAAAAATGAATATACTTTAGATGATCAAACTTGGAATGATTTTGATATGGATAAGGTGTTTGAAAAGCTTGATAGAACTTACAGCAGTGCTGGTGAAGCATCTCTTTATTCTATGCTTAGAAATCCCTTATCAGATGAAAATGATTTAAAGATGAGAGGTGATTTAGTTCAAACATTAATGGATGACAGCAATTTAAGAGAAAAAATTTCTCTTATTTCCTACGAACTGCACTGGGACAAAAAAAGCAGCTTTATAGACATGATTGAAAATGATCTTATTATAAATAAACCTAAGTTTTACATTTACACTCTTCTCGGAAAAATACTACCTATTGTATTTTTGATTTGTACTTTTATTAATATACAATTCATCGTTGCACTGCTTTCACTAGGTTTTGTAAATGTAATTATTAATAATACTGAAAGAAAAAATGTTAAATCTAATGGCATTATGTACTTAAGAAAAATTATTAATGCTTCTAAAAGTATTAGAAAGATAAAAAATCCTGCTATTGACTATCATAAAAAAACTATTGATACAATTCTCAATCAAATTAAAGCTATAGATTCAGGAACTTCGTTCATTTCGTTTGCAAATATATGGGGAGGTTTTTTTGAGGTTTTAGCACTCCTTTTTCTTCTCGAAGAAAGTTCCTATTATGCTATATCTGATAAAATAAATAATCAAAAAGATTTACTTATGGATCTTTACTACACAATCGGTGAGCTGGATGCATTAGCTTCTATGGCAAGCTTTAAACAGACTATGGCAGGAGATTATTCAAAGCCAAAGTTTATCAAAGATATTCAGTTAAATATAACTGGAGGAATTCATCCAATTTTAAAGAAGCCTGTTCCTAACTCTATAAGTATAAATAATCACGGAATTGTGCTTACTGGTACTAATATGTCAGGAAAATCAACCTTTTTAAGAATGCTTGGAATTAATATACTTTTAGCTCAAACTTTTTATTTTGTATTGGCTAAAAGCTATGAAGCTCCATTTTTCAACATAGTTTCTTCTATCAGCCCTAGTGATGATGTTACTCAAGGGAAGAGCTATTTTATGGCTGAAGTTGAATCTCTTTTTAGAGTTATAAAGGCTACAGAAAAACCTCTTCCTGTATTTTGTGCTATTGATGAAATATTTAGAGGAACTAACCCAATAGAAAGAATTGCTATGTCTGCTGAAATATTAACATATTTAAATAACGGAACTACTCTATCTATTGTTTCAACTCACGACAGAGAGCTTACTAAGATATTAAAGGATGACTTTGACTTCTACTATTTTAGTGAAGATGTTGATTCTAAAACAGGTTTAAGCTTTGATTACAAACTTAAAAAAGGAATTTCACAAACTAAAAATGCTATTAAACTTCTTGAATATATGAACTATCCAAAAATAATAACTGAAAAGGCTTTCAAAAGGGCAGAAAAGATTGATGAATATAGTAAAAACTAAGAGGCAATAGCTTTTTCAGCCTAAAATGACACTGTAAAATTGTTGCAGAACTTCGAAGCATCTTGTATAATTATAGGTATAGTTTTCTTGATTATATTTAATTATTAAGATGCTTCTTAAATAGTATAGAACAATTTAGAAGAATCATATAATTAAAATGAACGTTTAGTGAGTCTAAAAAATATTAATATTATTTTAAAATGGAGGTAATTTTTTATGGCTTTTAAAGAGGGTCTTTCAAAATTCACAAAATCAATAAGTGAAGGTGCTTCAACCGTTGTCCAGAAATCTAATGAATTAATCGAACTAAACAAACTTAGCAATGAAATCAGTAACGAAGAAAAAAAGAAGAATATGCTTTTCATAGAAATCGGAAAATTAATCTATGATAACTATGTTAATAAAGCAGATTTGAGTGAAGAGATTAAGAATAAATGTGTTTCTATTTTTGAACATGATGAACAAATTGAAAAAATTAACACTGAAATTCTTCTTCTTAAGAAAATTAAAAAATGTCCAGGTTGTGGAGCAGAACTAGATATAAGCATAAATTTCTGTCCTAAATGTGGAACAAAACAAGAGACAATAATAATTGATGAGCCTGCTGAAGATACAGTTGATGAAACAATAAAAGTTGACTCTGATGACATTGTTCCAGATGCAGTTGATGCTGAATTTACAGTAGATGATTCTGAAAAGAAGGATGAGACTGATAAAACTGAATAGTATATAAATTTATTTATTAATTAAGGGAAGTTAGTTTTTACTTCCCTTAATTATTTTTTCACTATATTATTATTTATTAAACTAATTAACCTTAAGAAAAGGATTAAATGTCATGTCTTTTCCATCTATAGTAATTGTGATAGTATACTCAAGCTGATCATAATGATTTCTGCGAGCCTCCACAATACCTATCCAAAAAGTAGATTTAGTAGTTTCAATTGAGATTGGTACGCAAATACTTTTATCTATCATACTTCCGCTAAAACATTTTATACTTACATCACTGTCCGAATTAATTGCTTCAACTCTCCAAGTTATGTTCTGTCCATCAATGCAGCTGGTATATAACTCTGTTGATCCTTTCTCAAACGATCCATAATGTTTGTTCGTATCCATTAAATAGACGTTACTTCCGAGATCCCCGCTTTCTATTGCTGCTAATGCATCAACAACCACTAATACATCAATACTCTTATTTACTACATTTAACATACTAACTCCCCCATCTAATTAATTATATGTCATTAATATAATTATCTATACTTATATAATAGTTCATTATTAATGACATGTAAATACTCATTTAATTTATTTTTCGACAAATTAGTTATATATATTTATTAGAAAAACATTAATTTTTACTTATTTTTCTATATTATGTAGTCATTTTAAATGTATCTTATACTATATACATAGTCATTATATGTGAATATAATTGATATTTTTCAGATAATATGATAAGCTATTAATAACTTATTTTTCGTTCTTTATTTTGGAATTGAAATTGAAGTAATTAAATATTAAGGTGGAAAATAATATGGAAGATACATTTAAAATTATTATTATTGATGATGATGAGGGTATAATCGAGGCAATAAAAGCAAATTTACTTCAAGAGGAATATTTAGTGGATGGGTTTACTACATCAAAAGAAGGCATAAACGCAATTAAAGATGTAAAATATGACCTTTTAATTCTCGATTATTTTATTGATAATCTTAACGGTGAAAATATTACCGAGAAAATAAGAAAAATAGATGATGAACTTTATATCATGCTCTTAACAGGCAAAGCTGAAGAAATACCTGCTATGGAAACATTTAAAAAAATGGATGTTCAAATGTTCTGTGAAAAATCTGCACACTTTGAAAAGATATTAATAATGATAGAATCTGCTATAAAATCAATTCTCCATTCAAGAAAAAGCGGCAGTTTCGGTATAAGGCTTAAAAAGCTTAGAAAAAACTCTAATATGAGCCAGGATGATTTAGGCAAGCTTTTAGGACTTGGAAGAACTGCCATTGCAAACTGGGAAACAAATCAAACTGAACCGACAGGTGAAAACATAATAAGACTGGCAGAGATTTTTAAGGTTACAACAGACTATTTATTAGGACATAGGACAGATTTTAGTTAAAATTATGATATTCTCAGTCACAAAGTTCTATTTAATTTCTAAAATAAGCTTTTCTCTTAGAAATTAGGTGGAACTAAATATGATGAGAAAAATTAATCGGGGGTTATTACATTAATGAACATGTCTATTATTAAAATAATATACGCACTATCCATCGCAACACATTTAATTCTACTATTAACTATATTTAGATTGAAACAAAAAAAACAAGTTCATTTATTTTGCTTCTTAACTATACTGCTTACATTGATATGGGTAATTCCTCAAATGTTGTCAAATATTTTTAATTTTAACTTTTGGGGGTTTGCAATATATATACAATCCTTCTCAACTTTATTTTCACCTTCAACCTTACTTACTCTTTCCTTCCTTATTATTAATGAAAAACTTAAGCGAACTTTAGACTACTTTAAAATTTTTTTACCATCAATTATTTTCTCACTAATTTATTTTACAAATGATATTCATAAGCTTGTAATCGTTAAAAGAATTGGAAATGCAACAGTAGCAGGACCCTTTTTCTATATTATTTATGTATGGCAGATCCTATATATTACTATTGCTGTGTTTTACTCAATTTATTATAGTTATAAATATACAGGACATGTTTCTAAACAAATTCTTTTTTTTGTTATAGGAATACTAATACCAATTTCTTCTGAATATATAAGTTTTATTTTTTATCTATCATGTGGATATAAAATAAGCACATTACCTGCATATATGTATTCTCTTACATATTCCATTGCATCAATATGCATTACAATATCTGTATATAAGTATAAATTTATGGACAAAGTACCCATTTCAAACAAAAGCATTCTTGAACATATCAGTGATTCATTTTTAGTTTTAGACTTTAAAAACAATGTTGTTAATATGAATCAAGTTTTTAAAGATAGTTTTGGTAATTTTATAAATGTTCAAGAAAACAGTTTGTTTGAAGTTCTTTCTGATAAATTATTTAATGATTTTAAAGAACAAATTATTCAAAATATTAAACTTGCATCATCAAATAATAAAACTATATATCTTGAGTGTGCTTTAGAAATGAATCCAACATCATATTATAATATTGGAATTACTCCAATACTTATACATAAAAGATTCATGGGAACTCTTATATTTTTAAAAGATATAAGCCTGCAAAAGCAGGTATCTGAGCTGCAAAAAGAAAACACATTAAGATTGATTGAAAAAGAACGTTTAATTTCATTAAACCAATTAATAGGTGGAATAGCTCACAATCTTAAATCTCCGCTAATGGCCTCCTCTGGTGGAATTTTTATCTTAGAAAACAATACTAAAAAAATAGAGAAGCTTTTAAAAAGCCAAGATACACATTTAAGCCCTGACCAATACAAAAACATAATAGATGATATGAACAAATGGGAAAGCAAAATAAAACAATACTTGGTTTACATGTCCGATGTAGTTTCTGCTGTAAGAGATCAAACTATTAACATGAATAGTAATAAAAATATCAGTTTTTCAATTGAAAAGCTTTTAGAACAAATTACTATTTTATTGGAATTTGAACTTAAAAAAACAAATTGTATATTAAATAAAATAATAAAAATTAGTCCTGATACTCTTATAGATGGTGATATAACAGTCCTTACACAAATTCTGAATAATTTAATTATTAACGCTATACAGTCATATGATAATGGAGGATGTATAGATTTAACAATAGAAGAAACTTCACAAAAAATTAATTTTACAATTGAGGATCACGGAAAAGGAATCAGTAAGCAGGTTATGGATAAAATTTTTACTGAGATGATTACAACTAAAGGAGCTAATGGTTCAGGTTTAGGTTTGTATCTTGCTAATATTGCAATTAAAGGACAATTTAATGGCTCTATTAACATTGAATCTGAATTAGATAAAGGTACAAAAATTGTCATTTCATTTCCTATAAAAAGAGATAATAGTATAAATTAAATATTTTTATACACAATTGACAAATGTAATATTTAATGATATATTTAATTTAGTTAATATTATTATTATAATTTGTAAAAGGAGATGTTGATTATGCCTGGAGTTTCTTTATCAATTGCTGTAAAGTCTGCCGATGGTCGATATCTACGTGCTAATGATGATGGCAGCATATCTTTTTGTACTAGTGACATAATGGACCCAGCTATTAAATTTACTGTACCAGCAGGTTTCCAAATTTTTTTACAATCATATAAACGAGAGTTTGTAAGTTTGACAGAAAGCGGAGATTTTAAATTAGTTCCTCTCACTGATTCTATTGACTTAAATAAAGTATTTACTTTAGTTTTAAGAGGTGCTAATAAGGTTGCAGTAAAAGCAAATAACCAAAAATATGTAACCTATGATGATACCTGTGTAAAAGCTGCTAACGATACTATTACCGACAATGAAACCTTTGAGATAATACATCTTTATGTGTGAACATTTTTAAATACTACTCTCGGTTCATTTTAGTACAAGCTTATTTTAAAAATTAGTGGAACTTTGTGATCGATATAGTATATATGCAACATGTTACTTCATAAACAATTACAGCCAGCATTTTTAAAAATGCTGGCTGTAATTTAACTAAAATAACTAATTTCTCAGCTATAATTCTAATAAATTTATAATATAGATTCATTACATACTAATAATATCATCTTTTTGAATATCAACTATCTCTGCATCAGTATTAGATTCTACAAATGTAATAATGTGCTCCATAGAAGAATCTACCTGCGATGAAGTTCCACATACACCTGCAATACCTATAACTATTGTTTGATGAATATCTTGTTCATCCACTTCTGCAACAGATATATTAAACTTGTTTTTTAGTTTTTGAACTATACTTTTTACTACCATTCTTTTTTCTTTCAATGAATGTACCCAGGATGCTCTGAGCGTAATTCTCATAAGTAAAATCTTTATATATTTCAACCTTCCTTCTTCAATATAAATTTATACTTCCTTAAATTCTTATTTTCAATTCCAAAGAATTTCATTAACATATCTTATACTTTTTTAGACTTGCTTTAAAACAAAGGATATAGATGCAATTAGAATTCCTAGGACAGCACCAATATCTATATATATAATAACCAGTTTAAATTTCCATTCTTTATATATAACATTAAATCTAATTTATTAACTTTCATTTTATGTCACTGCCTTTCGTATAATAATTTAATATCTTTCAAACATTATCCTATTAATTTGTACTTTCAATTGTCTCAATTAATTTTTTAGTTTCTGTTTGAATATTAGGAAACAGCTTTTGTGATATATTATAATTTAGCATCAACTTTGATTTTTCTATTCTGTTAGTTTGAAAATAAATTTTTGCTAAATATAGATTTGCTGATATAATTAAATTATTTCTAACGAAGGTTTGAAGCTTTGATTCCTCTAAAAGTTCTTCACTTTCTATCAAATTACCCTTTAAATATTCTAATACTCCTTTTGTATGTAACAATGATGCACGGTAAAGAGGTTTTTTTATAATTTGATTAATAAATTTCTCTCCTTGTAAATAGATTTTAATTGCTTCATCAACCTCGCCTGCTTCACAATAAAAATAAGCAAGATTATTATAATATATTGCTTTACATGTAGTATTTATTGCATTTTTTATATTAAGATTATTCATATACTCAATTGCTCTTTGATACTCTCCCTTGGCTTCATATCCTAATGCTAACCATATTGATAGATTGAACTTATATGTTTTTGCTTTTGCCTTAGTCATTGCATTCTGCATTTCTCTTAAGTATCTATCTATATCAATATCTTCATATAATATTTTTAATATTCGTTGCATTTCTTTTGTTAAATTCACAGTTTTTATATTAATATATATTAAACAGCATACAATAATAATTAATATAAAACATATTAAAACCGTTACAACATTAATATTATTATCTGCAGCATAACATTCTATCTCAATAAATATTATAAATATTATTACCACTAATAGTACAGTAGCAAGCTTTTTTAATAATGATTTAAAATTCATACTAGTCCCCCCATTTATGATAATTAATTTTGACTAATTAGTCTTATTTTATAATTGCAACCTAATTTGATGTTTTATCATTAACTAATGCTTACAATCTTCATTATCCAATTAATCAATCTTTTTGTATCGAATAAATCCACAGTCATATTCCCATAAATACTTTATATCTTTATCATTTTTTTCAGCATAAACAGGATTTGGTATGAGAATATTAGTAAAAAATATTCCTATGCTTACAGGCTTCTCAACTTCAACTCCAATTTTGTATAAATTTTCAAAGTCTTGTCTGCTTTGATCTCCGCCTTCAAGAATATATTTATGTTTTTCAAAAATAAAAATACTTCCATTAGTAAAGTTAATACTATTATCAGCAGATTTCATTTTAGGTAAAACAGCAATAGTAATAACTCTCCATGATAAAAATGCTGTCACTAAAAAAACATAACAACCTGTAGCAATTGCCCAATTTCTATATGTTTTATTATGAGTTTTCTTCATTTTAAAAATAGAAAATGCAAGTGCTATAAATGGAATAAATGCAATAATTCCTGTAAAAATAATAATTATTAATAACAATATAATCACACCTCAAATATTTTATTTAAAATGATATTTACTTAATAATAAAGTATATCATAAAAAAATAGTTAAAACTACAATATATGGATTATTGTAATTATAATTTAAACTTTTGGTTAATTATTTTACATCTTTGGTGTTACAATATACAAACAAATATTCAAAATTATATTTTTAGTTCAAAAATTCAAAAATCGTGAATTTTATATGGATTGAAAGATATATTTATAAGATTGACTTATTATCCTTTATATGTTAATATTGTAAAATAAATTATTTTAAGGAGGTCATTATGAAAAAGTTTTATAAATTATTTCTTTTTGTTTTTACATTAGTTTCTTTTTTATCTAATATGTTTTTTATACAGGTAGCTCAAGCAGCGCCAACTGCAGATACAAAAAATATGGTTTTTGTATATGTAGGTCTTCAAAATAGTACAACAGCATATACATCACCTAATAATAGTTTATTTGAACAATCATCAGGTTCAAAATTATCTAATGTTAACGAGTATGTATTATGTTCAGGCTCATGGGATGCTTATAAAGATAGTTCAAATCCACTAGATCAAGATAAGAATGGTACTAAATGTTATAAGAGGCTGGCAGATTCCACCATATCAGTAATTAAACAAATTACAAACATAAATCATTCAGCTAAAATATGGATATCTACTCCAGGACTTAAAAACTTAGATTCAACTGGAGAACCTAATACTTATAATTATTCAGCTAAACTTTTGCCAATATATAAAAACTACTTTAATTATATAAAAACGGCAATTGCTTCAACTGTTTGGACCAACAATATTTTGGGAGTTTATGAAAATAGCGAGACTATTTTTAATGATATAAGTTTATCTAATTTATATAGTTCTAATAAACAGGTACAATTCTTTAGTGATTTAGATATGTATTTTTCAACATCCACGTTTGGCTTCAAAAAATTTCTATGGGTTCCTACTATTGATGTTGCCGATTACTGTAATAACCCAGATGGTGTATACGCTCCAGCTAATGGATCTAAATTAGTAAGAATAGCAATTGTAGCAAATCAAACAAATATTTTTAACTATGTTTTACTACAACCTCATTACTATTTTAGTCCAAGTTTTACTTGGAAAGATCCAACTACAAATATACACCACACATATAATTATTACAATAACTTATATGTTGTTAAAAATAGCGTTACTGCTCAGAAAATTCTAAATTATAATGGTTCATATTTAAAATTTGGAAATACAAATATAGTAAAACTTCCAAATATTTCTACTCAAATAGGAATACAAATGGAGATGGACAATAATGTTAATACTAATTCAAGATATAATGACTATGTAAAAGAATTTAATAATTTAACTTCTATTCCATATAGCTATTATGCTGGGGGTCCAGATACATTAAACAAATATGATGTATATACAAAAATCAATTCATACTATAGAACACACTAATATAAAACAAATTACAGAATAAAGCTGGCTACTCACTTGCATTAATATTTTAAAAATCTAAAAATAATAATGCTTGAGTAATCAGCTTTATTTTTGAAAAACTATACAAATTTCTAAAAGAAGCTCCCCTTTGCTATTATTGCATCTCTAAACTATATGTTCTACTTCCACGAATTAATTATTTTCTCTTCATCTTTATTTAAGTTAATTAATTGTGTAACATTCGTATTTTCTTCTTGTATTTTCTTTAAAATTGAATTTGTAAGGTTACCAGTAGTCACTGAATCTTTTTTCTGTTTTGCTGTTTTTAATTGAACTCGCAAAGTTTTTAAATCGTTATTTATTATTTTATCAGTTTGTTTAAGACTGCTGATTTGACTTTTATCGTTTTTAAGCAAATCTTTTAACGAATTAATTTTCTGCTGTTCTGTTTTATCGCTCTTAATTTGTGATTTTAAAGCTGCAAGCGACTTTTTTATTTGTTTCTCATTATCAAGTTTACTTTGAAGCTCATTTTTTAATGTTGTTACTTGTTCTTTATTCTTAGCCTTCTTTGCTTTTTTTATCTGTTGTCTTATGTTTTTGATATCATTTTTCAAACTCTTCAAAGAATTTAATTGAGAAGTATATTTTGATTTATCAATTTTTGTAACACTAAGATCAGATTTTTTCTTTTTCAAAGCTGCATTCACATTTGAACTTTCAGTTTTAAGGCTTTTCATATTAGCTTTTAGAGATACTGAAGCAGTTTTGATGCTGGAATCTGTATCAGATCCTTTTTGCTGTGCAGCAAATACAGTAACTGTAGATCCTAATAGTAAAGTTCCTGTAACTAAAAATGATAATATCTTTTTATTTAACATATTTTCTCGCTCCTTTTTCATTTTATATCTAATAAATTTATTGCTTTCTACAATATTATTTTATCACTAAACTATTGGACAAATCTCAGATAAAGTGCGGCAAAACTGTGGCAGATTTTCTAAAGCTGTGAGCTAGATAGCCTTCCTATGGTATAATACATGAGAAAGGTGGTATACTTATGGAACCAAAACTTATCTACATTGCTGATGATGAAATAAAAATTCAAGAGCTTATAAAAATGTTTCTTAAAAAAGAGGGATACATCGTAGAAGTTTTCTGTGATGGTAAGCAGCTTTTAAATGCTTTTAAAGAAAAACCAGCAGATATGCTTCTCTTGGATATAATGATGCCTAAGCTGGATGGACTTGCATTATGTACCGAAATACGAAAAATTAGTAATGTGCCGATAATAATAATATCAGCAAAGGATAATGAATCTGATAAAATAGCTGGCCTCATGCTGGGAAGTGATGATTATATGACAAAACCTTTCAGTCCAGTGGAATTGGTTCTCAGGGTAAAAAGTATTTTTAAGAGAATGGACTTAGAGAAAATAACAATTCCTAACGGAGCTGATATAAATATCTTCGATATAACTATTTCTACAGAGAGACGATATGCTGCTGCGAATGGACATGATTTAAAGCTTACACCTATGGAATTCAACCTTCTTATATATCTTATTAAAAATAAGAATAAGGGCATTTCCAGAGAAGAGCTTTTAAATAAAATTTGGGGCTTTGACAGTGAAGTTGATACAAGAGCAACAGATGACATGATAAAAAGAATTCGTAAAAAGCTCGCTTGTGCAGGATCAATTTTAAAGATAGAAACTCTTTGGGGTTTTGGCTTTATCATATCTGATAAAGATTAGAAAGGAAAGACACTTTTATGAATAATTCAAATAAAACCATCCGGAAAAGAATATTTTTTTCACATATATTTATTATCATAATTTCCTTGATATTAACTTCTGTAGTATTTAACATTTGTTTAAACTTATATATCAAAGCAGAGACACGTAAACAGCTTGTTTCAGCTGCTGAACTGATACAGAAATCCATAAAAAAAGACTTATTTCAGGAAAATACTTTGCAAAATACTAAACAAGATAGTAATGAAATAATAAAATCATTCTTAAAAATAGATAAGGTATTAAAGCAGACACAAACCTTTCTCAATATAAATTACGCTATATTAGGCAGTAATAATAATTTAATCTATCCAAAAAAGAGCAGTGACAGCGAATATAATCTGCTTCAAAACGACATAATTCCAACTTTTAAAAAAGAGGATGCTGGTTTTCTTAAAACGAAGAAAAATGTAGTGGTTTCCTTTGAAATTAACGGAACAAAATATTCTGCTTTAAAGTATGCAACAAAGCTTAACACCAGCCAGCCTGCTAGATATTTGCT
The DNA here is from genome assembly GCA_030705885.1 of Bacillota bacterium. Taxonomy (GTDB): domain Bacteria; phylum Bacillota; class Clostridia; order Clostridiales; family Clostridiaceae; genus JAUZPN01. The sequence continues at coordinate 24,165 of JAUZPN010000023.1, forward strand.
GCTTTATTCAGATCTTAATAATGGCAGAAATATGATTTTTATAGTAAATGCAATACTGTTAGGCATACTTTTAATTACTGCTGTTATTGCTGTTATTATCTCTAATACTGTATCAAAAATGATATCAAATCCTATTTCACAGCTTAGTGAACTTGCAGGAAAAATTGGTGAAAGGGATTATATCTTTGAGCCTATTAAACATGAAAATGACGAAATAGGACAGCTTGCTGATACAATGTATTCAATGGCACAAAAGCTTAATAATTACGATAATGCCATGAAAACTTTTATGCAAAATGCATCTCATGAGATGAGAACTCCACTTATGTCAATACAAGGTTATGCAGAAGGAATCAAATTTGGAGTAGTTGAAAATATCAACAGCGCAGTAGATATAATTATATCAGAAAGCAAACATCTTACAACTATAGTGCAAGATCTGCTTTATCTAACCAAAATTGATACAATGCAGGAAAAATTAGTGCTTGAAACTTTAAAAGCTGAAGATTTTCTCAAAGGATGTATAGATAGAATAAGTGGTATAGCATTAAAGAATGACAAGACAATAGAATTTATCTGTGATACAAATGATTTAACATTCATGGCAGATGAAGAAATGCTTTCTA
>JAUZPN010000230.1 GCA_030705885.1 Bacillota bacterium
ACAAACCATTACTTCTATTGAAGTTGAAAAGTATGTTGCATCTTTGCCTTTGGCATATAAAATTGCTCATTATTTCAATAAGTCAATAGAAGAAGTATTTGATTTTTCTCAATTAAATGAATAAATGGAGGGTTTAGCTAATGGAACAATTCAGAAAAAAATTGAAAACAAGAATATCATGGCTTTCGTTACTTTCAATCACTACTGCTTTAATGGGAGTATATGGTGTATTCTTTGCTCCTGAATCACTAAAGAATATGACAGTATTTGAATTTCAAGGAGGAGTGTTAGCTGCTGTATGTATTCTATCTTCAATAAATATTATTAAATACAATAAGATTTTAAAGGATGAAAACAAACTGAAATTGGAATGTTACAAAGAAAATGACGAGAGATTCAAAACAATTAAAAGCAAAGCTGGCATACCAATAGTTCCTGTTTTATCAGTCCTGATAATAATGTCAGGGATTATAGCTGGGTACGTAAATATTACTGTTTTTTATACGCTAATTATTGTGGCAATGTGTCAGCTTATTATAAGCATCATTGTCAAATTGATTTATATGAAAAGAATGGGTGGAAGATAATGAACATACTAACATGGGCATTATGGATTATTTCAAATATTCATTCGAATAATTAATAAATAATGTGAATTTCAATAGCAAGAATTGAATATCAGTGCACTTCACTATCTGCTAAATTAGCAAAGTGAAGTACAAATATTAAAATATCAACGCACTCAACTATTTTTAAATAAAAAAACAGTGGGTGCATTTTTTATCAAATAAAAATAGAAAATCCTTATTAGTTATTATACTAGGTATGTTATAATATTTAATAATAAATATACTATACTCGGTTACAAAGTTCCAATAAATTTCAAAAAGAAGCGTCTTCTCGTTATTATTCACAAATTAATTGTAACTAAATGTGACGAGGAAAGTATAGCTGAGAATAACAGGACTTAGAAATGCATAAAGAGGCATAATATATCTATAAGGGCGGTGGAACCATGAAAAAAATACCAATAGGCATAAGTGACTTTAAGACTATTATAGATGAAAATTACTATTACATAGATAAAAGCCTGTTCATTAAAGAAATAATAGATGATGGTGCTAAGGTAATACTGCTTCCGAGGCCAAGACGATTTGGAAAAACACTTAACATGAGCATGTTGAGATACTTTTATGAAAAAACTGAAGAGAATAATGGAAAACTTTTTGAAGCTTTAGAAATCTGTAAACATGAAGAAATCATGTCTATGCAGGCAAAGTATCCAGTCATATATTTAACCTTCAAGGATGAAAAATATTCAACATGGGAAGATTGTAGAAATGGGATACAGATATTAATAAGCAATTTGTATAGAGAACATGAATATTTATTGAAAGATGATTTTTTGGATGAATATCAAAGGAAAAATTATATTAATGTGATAAGTAAGGAAGCTAACATAGTAGAACTTTCCAAAAGCCTAAGTGAACTCTGCCATTATCTTTATAAGTATCACAAAACAAAAGCAGTAATCTTAATAGATGAGTATGATGTGCCTATACAAGCAGGTTTTCTTAATAATTATTATGATAAAATCATCGAATTTATGAGAAATTTTTTAAGCAGCGGGCTTAAGGATAATATTTACTTAGAGAAAGCTGTGCTTACAGGAATACTAAGAGTATCCAAAGAAAGCATATTTTCAGGACTTAATAATTTAAAAGTATCAACTTTAATGAGAGATTCCTATGCTAGTTCCTTTGGATTTATTGATGAAGAGGTTATAAATATATTAAAGGATTTTTCCATAGACTATGAAATTGACGAAGTTCGAAGCTGGTACAACGGATATATTTTTGGCAGCAAAATTATATACAATCCGTGGAGCATTATAAATTATGTTGATAATTATAAGGATGGCTTCAGACCTTACTGGGTAAACACCAGCAGCAACGATTTAGTTAAGAAACTTTTAACTAATGGCGGAGAAAAAATAAAACAGGAACTTGAAAGCCTAGTGAGAGGCGAAGAAATAGTTAAAGTAGTAAATGAAGATATAGTAATGAATGAAATAGATAAAAGTACAGAAAACGTATGGAGCTTTTTGCTTTTCAGCGGATACCTGAAAGTAGTGAAGCAGGAATTGAAAAATGGCAGAACTTATTGTAATTTTAAAATTCCTAACTTAGAAGTGTTATATATATATGAAGAAATAATAATGAGCTGGTTTAATGAAAGTATTGATAGTGATAAGTTTAATCTTATGCTTCAAAGTCTTGTAACAGGAGATATTAAAATATTTACTAAAATATTTAAATCCTATGTACTTAACAGCTTAAGCTATTTTGATGTATCAAGAAATGAAAGTGAAAAAGTATATCATGCTTTTGTGCTTGGAATGCTTGTAGCCCTTTCAGAAAATTATGAAGTAAAATCAAACAGAGAAAGCGGCTATGGCAGATATGACGTGATGATTATTCCTAAGGATCATAATAAACTGGGAATTGTTATAGAATTTAAAAAAGCAGATGAAGATGATAAAGAAACTTTAGAAGATGCAGTAGAAGCAGCCTTAAAGCAGATAAAAGACAAGAAATATAGCGAAGAACTTAAAAGCAGAAATGTACAGAATATTATAGAACTCGGCATAGCTTTTCAAGGGAAAGAAGTAATGATTAAGGAATTGTCTAGAAATTAAAGGGTTTAATAGACGTGGCCTTTATAGAATGAAGCAGTTTTATGAAACTTATAAGGACAATGAATTTGTGTCACCACTGGTGACACAAATTAGTTGGTCAAATCATCTTTCAATTTTATCAGCAACTAAATCAATAGAAGAAAGAGAATTTTATATTAAACTTTGTATAAAGGAAAAATATTCTGCTAGAGAATTACAAAGACAATTAGATAGCGGTTATTTTGAAAGATAT
>JAUZPN010000231.1 GCA_030705885.1 Bacillota bacterium
AAAAGTATGGAAATGATAGAACAAAAGCTTACACTTCTTTCTGAACCTGATGCTAAAATTCAAAGGTGGATTGGCAGTTTAAATAATCTTCAAAAGATAATTGATTCTTCTAAAAAGCTTAAGGAATATGAATTTTATTTAAAAGACTTGGCTCAAAAAAGTAAGTATATTTTAAGTGATAAAGAAGAAGCGGCTATTTCTAAAATGAAGAATACTGGCTCTAAGGCTTGGGAAAAGCTTAGAGATTTGCTTGTATCTAATTTGTTAGTAGATATTAAAAAGAATAATAAGCTTGAAAAACTGCCGCTTACGATAATTAGAAATATGGCTTATAAAAAAGATTCAGGAATTAGAAAAAAAGCTTATGAAGCAGAACTCAAAGCTTATGAAAAAATAGATGATTCTATAGCTGCATGTTTAAGTGGGATTAAAGGTGAAGTTATTACAACAACAGCAATGAGAGGTTATAAGTCAGTCGTTAGCAGAACGCTGATAGATTCTAGAATGGACGAAGAAACTTTAGATGTTATGTTAACTGCTATTAAAGAAAGTCTACCTGTCTTCAGAAAATATTACAGGAAAAAAGCTGAGATATTAGGTAATAAAAATGGACTGCCGTTTTACGATTTATTTGCACCATTAGGAGAAGCAAATATGGTTTTTACATATGAAGAAGCTCAAAAATTCATTGTAAATAATTTTAGAACATTTAGTGATAATTTAGCTGATTTTGCACTTAATGCATTTAATAAGCGGTGGATTGATGTGGAGCCTAGGGAAGGCAAGGTTGGAGGAGCTTTTTGTGAGAATATTCATGCTATTTCTGAGAGCCGCATAATGACAAATTTCAGCGGCAGCTTTAATGATGTTGTAACAATTGCACATGAATTAGGTCATGGATATCATGGCGATTGTTTAAAAAAGGAAACTATGTTAAACAGTGATTATCCAATGCCTATAGCAGAAACAGCATCAACATTCTGTGAAACTATAATAAAAAAGGCAGCAATAAAAGATGCATCAAAGGAAAATGCTTTTGCAATACTTGAAACTGAAATATCAGACTGCGGTCAGGTTATAGTTGATATTTACAGCAGATTTCTATTTGAACAGGAAGTGTTTAAAAGAAGAGAAACAGGTTCTTTAAATAAGAATGAACTTAAAGAAATAATGATAAACGCTCAAAAGGAAGCTTATGGCGATGGTTTAGATCCAAATTATCTGCATCCATATATGTGGTTATGCAAACCTCATTATTATTATGCAGATTATAATTTTTATAATTTTCCATATGCTTTTGGACTTTTATTTTCTAAAGGTCTTTATGCTGAATATGAAAAAAGAGGAGCAAATTTTGTTAAAGAATATGATAAATTATTAAGCATCACAGGTAAAAATAAAATTTCTGATGTTACTAAATTTATGAACATTGATATTAATAATATAGAATTTTGGAGAAGTTCACTTAAAATTGTTGAAAAGGATATTGAAGATTTTTGTTCAATTTAATTATTATTTTATAACAAACAGCAATTTTAAAAAAGAATAGTATAATTAATTTGTGATTTTGAAAGAAGGAATAGTTTTGAAAATACTGATATATGGAAGTGGTGCTGTAGGACTTGGAGTTGCAGCAGCTATATATGATGGAGGATTAGATATAGATTTAATAGCTAGAGGAAAAACAAAGGAAGCTGTTATATCAAATGGAATTATTAGAAAAGGTATTTTTAAAGAAATCTTTGTACCTGCTGATGAAATTAATGTTTATGAAAATTTATCACAGGTAAATGGCAGGTATGATTTTGTGCTTGTATGTACAAAAACTACAGGAACTTCAGAAGCATCAGATGAATTATATAAATATAGTGATATACTTGAAAAAGATGGAAAGATAGTTATATTCCAAAATGGATTTGGAAATGATGAGCCTTTTTTGAATCATTTTAGTAAAGATAAGATTTATTCAGCTCGTGTAATTACAGGTTTCAGCAGACCCGAAAGAAATATAAGCTTAGTTACTGTACATTCAGCACCAATATTAATTGGAAGTCTTTATGGTAATAATCTTAAAGCTGTAGAACCTCTTGCAAATGCAATAAATAAAGGAGGAATTCCCTGCGAGACAAATACTGAGGTAAGCAAAGCTTTATGGGCAAAAATGATTTATAATTGTACATTAAATCCTCTTGGAGCAATTTTGAATGTAGCTTATGGAAAACTAACAAAGTCAGAAAGCTCGGTTTTTATTATGAATAAAATTATAGATGAGATTTTTGCAGTTATAAATGCAGCTGGTTATGAAACGTACTGGAAAGATTCTGAAAGCTATAAGGAAGTATTTTATAATGAGATACTGCCTCCGACATATAATCATAGATCATCAACACTGCAGGATATTGAAAGAAAAATAAAAACTGAGATTGACAGCTTAAATGGATATGTAATAAAGCTTGCAAAAAAATATAATGTTGATGTACCTTATAATATAATGATATATAATATGATTAAAGCTAAAGAAAGTTATTTTTAGATATACTTTCTTCGTAAACATTTAGTTTCACTTAATTTATAAATGATAGCAAAGAGAAGAAGCTTTTAGAAATTTAGTGAAACTTTGAGACCGAGGATAGTATAAAAAACAAAAGTTTTTGAAGGGATGGTTAATGATAATGACAGAGAAATTATTTTATAATGATCCATATATTTGTGAAGCAGAGGGAGATATAGTAGAAGTTACTGAAAAGGATGGAAAATATATAGTTGTTTTAGATAAAACACCATTTTATCCTGAAGGTGGAGGTCAGCCAAATGACTTAGGGACAATGGATAACATAAATGTTGAATACGTTTATGAAGAAGAAGAGATAAT
>JAUZPN010000232.1 GCA_030705885.1 Bacillota bacterium
TAATTAAATCTAAAATTTAAACAAGCTCTTTTTATAATCTGCAGAGTAAAAATGAGATATTAAACTTTCTAAATTAAGACATATATTATATTATACAACATATTATTTATAAAATAAATTATTAATTATAAAAATATTTTTTAAAAATTTTTGCTTATATACTGTCCTCAGCCACAAAGTTCCAATAAATTTCTAAAAGAAACTTTTCCTCGCTATCATTCACAAATTAATCGGAACTAAATGTGTCCGAGGAAAGTATATCTTTCATATAAATTTAAATTTCATTTACAATTCTTTTAAATTTATTTCCTCTCTCTTCAAAATTTGTAAACATATCAAAACTTGCACATGCTGGTGACAAACTAACTATATCTCCACTGTTTGCAATTTCCTTAGCTTTAAAAACAGCCTCTTCTAAACTTTCAGTTAATATAATTTCTATTGAAATATTTTTTTCCTTAATAATATTTTCAAAGGCTTCTTTAATTTTATATTTTGTATTTCCTAGAAGTATTAATACTTTTATCATAGGATACCCTTCATCTGCTAAAACTTGAAATGGAATATGCTTATCATATCCTCCTGCAATTAGAATTATGGGCTTATCATATATTGAAATACTTGCTAATGTTCTTGTAGGACTGGAAGCTATTGAATTATTATAATATTTTACTCCATCAATTTCTCTGACAAATTCATTTCTATGCTCAACACCTTTAAATGTAGATGCTGTTTTTTTCATAATATTAACATCAACATCATTAATAAGTGCACAAAATGCTGCAAGGTAATTTTGAACATTAAACATACCTTTAATAATAATATCATCCTTGTTACATATTTCATTGTCATTAACATAAAGTTTACCCTGATTAAAATATCCACCATCTGCAACTTTTTCTTTTATGCTGAATTGCATTACTCTGCCTTTTGCTTCACTGACCATTGAATTTGTAATATCATTATCTTTATTTAGTATAAGTAATCCATTTTCATTTTGATACTTAAAAATATTTTTCTTAGAATCAATATATTCCTGCATGTCCTTATGCATATCTAAATGATTTGGACTTAAATTGGTTATTATAGATATTTCCGGGGAAACCTTCATTGTCATAAGCTGAAAGCTGGATAGTTCCAGCACTACTCTATCTTCTTCTTTTATTTCTTCAATTTTTGAAAATAATGGTACTCCTATATTTCCACCAACCCAAGTTTTATATCCTTGTTCTTTAAGCATATTATAAATTAATGTTGTTGTTGTTGTTTTTCCATCGCTTCCTGTTACTCCAATAATTTTTGCTCTACAATATTTTATAAATTCTTCCATTTCAGAAGTTATATAAGTTCCTTCTTCTTTAGCTTTAAGGAGTTCAGGACTATCTATTCTCATAGAAGGTGTTTTAAAAATAACTTCATACCCTGATAATTTTTCAAGATAATCTTTACCAAGAACAAGCTTTGCACCTGCTTGTTTTAATTCTGATGCAGCCTCTTCTCCCAGCTCCCCTTCTGTTTTCTTATCAAAAGCACTCACTTTAGCACCTAATGACAATAAAAAATGTATTAAAGGCCTGTTACTTATTCCAATGCCTAATACTGCAGTATTTTTTCCTTTTATATAACTTTTAAATTCACTAAAATCTTTTCTCATTAAATAATCCATTCCTTTTTATTGTTATACTTTTTCATCACTTTCAGTTTCCGTTAAATATACTAAAGACTTATTTAAAAGTCTTATTAATTCCTTGGTATCGTTCTCACTCAAGAAATTTGTAAGTCCTTCAAATTTTTTCAAAAATGAATTCTGCATTTCATTAATTGTTTCTTTTGTCTTTTCTGTTGCTTTAACAAGAACAATTCTCCTGTCAGATGGATCTGACAATCTTTCTATGTATTTATTCTTCTCTAAAGAATTCAACATATGTGTAACAGCGGCTGGTGTTATTTTAAGCTTATTACTTAAGTCTGAAGCTTTTATTCCATACTGATATTGTCCAGCCATTTCAATTATAGCACTAAGTAAAACAAACTCACTTTTTTTAATTTTCTGATGGCATTGAATTTTTTGGTGGCATTTAACTATATACATAAATGCTTTTGCCAATTCCAGTACTAATTCATTTGAATCGTTTGCATCCAAACTTAAAAATCCTCCTGTTTTTAATCTTATGAATTTATTAATCTAATATATATATATAAGTATATACCTTTACAACTTAAGTATCAATGTTTATTTAATTGACAATTGACAATGGACAGTTGACAATTATAAATTAACAGTTAAGAGTGGAGAGTTAAGAATGAGAGTGGAAGAAAATCCACCATAACCCTCAATTCTCCACTCTCCACAAAAAAATGCTGCATTTTTGATTGTTTTTAATTTTCATCGTCAAAATAAGTTACATTTGGTATTTCTCCCCCTCCATAAATAAAAGGAGCTGGCGGAATGAACCTGCTTTCTCTGCTGCCGTTAATACTTCTTAGCTCTGCAATATTTTTGACTGCTACATAAATATCAGAAATTCTGTACCATGTAGGATAATTTACTTCTCCTGTTGGATAAAGATTAAATATTTTCTGAAAAGCTGTGACAGCTTTTTTTGTTGTAGTTCCATACACACCATCCACCCTTTGCTTTGGTATAGCTGGATAATCATTAGAAATAGCATTTAAATATCTTTGAAGGTTGCTTACTGCTAGACCGCTGGAACCTGCCCTTAAGGTATATCCTGGATATGATGAAGGAATTCCTGAAACCTTTGGTGCTGCAGCTAAGTTTAAATCTGTTCCATAAAAGTGTGTAAGTATATTATATGGAGTATA
>JAUZPN010000233.1 GCA_030705885.1 Bacillota bacterium
GCCTTTTTTTTCGCAGCTGCTTCTTCATCCTTTATTTTTTGAATTTCATTATTATATTGTTCCTTAAGTGAAGAAGCTTCTTTACATGTAGAATCAAACTTTAAAACAGTATCCAAAAATGTAATAGCTTCACTATAATTTTTACTATCAGCATCAGTTTTTGCTTTTGATATATTATCATTAATATATGATGTCTTACATTCTGTTATTTTATCTTGAGCTTTTTTGTAATAATTTTTATCATCTTTGGAAATATCATTAAAATCATTAATAGCATCTAAATATTTCTTATCATTAAATAATAAAATAGCTTGATCATATTTTTGTTTTGATTCTTTAAGTAATTTTACTAAGCTTAATTTTTGATTAATAACTTCTTTGTTTTTACTTTGATACTTAAGTGCTGATTTATAGTCATTTGCAGCTTCATCAAATTTTTCTTTATTTAAATTTGCTTGTCCTAACTCTAGATATTTATTATAATTATGTAAATTATAAAAGTGCACACTTATAGGAATAGATATTACTACTAATAATATTAAAATAATTGCTGCGACAATAATTTTCTTTTTCTTATTAAAAAATTCTTTTCCTTTCAAATTAACTACTCCTTTACTCATTTTATACTTTTTCAAATTTTCATTTTAATAATAATTTATAAATTTTCCTACAAGATTTTTACTCCCCCCATTATATTCTTATTTCCTACTATAACAAATTTTTCTTTTAATGTCTACATTAATTTATCTATACTATCCCTGGTTATAAAGTTACAATAAATTTTAAAAGAAGCTTCACTTCGTTATCATTCACAAATTAAGTGGAACTAAATGTAACCAAGGAAAGTATAGTATTTCAGTTATTAGTCATAATAACTGAAATATAAATAACACAGGTACAAATCAACTAAATGACTTGACACCTGCGTTATTCATACTTCTATGTTTTCACTGATTTAATTCTTTCACTTGATTTTTTTTAATAGTTTGCACTAATTTTACTTATATCTACACATTTTAAGTATTTGATGAACCTTTACTTTGCTGCTCAGTACTATTTGATCTTCCATGAAACAATTCTTTTGGAATTTGCAGTGTATGAATATCCTTTCCATCCCAATTATCAACACTAGTTTTTAAATCTGACAACAATTTATCTGCTTCAGCCTGTGTAAGCTTTCCAGATTTAACTCCTTTGTCGATTCTTGAAGTAAATTTACTAAGAACTTTCTCCTTTCTCTGTTCTGGAGTTAAATTTTCCAAGCTCTTAATATTTAATTTATCCATGCAATGTTTGCAAAGAGCATCTGGAGGTCTTATTCCAATATCTCCTGTACCATTCCACTTTGCAACAGCAGCTTTTAAATCAGTAAGGAATTTACTTGCATCAGCTTCAGAAATTTTACCTTGTTTTACTGCATCATCTGTTTTTTGTGTAAATTTATCAATTATAGCTTTTTTCTTATCAGCTAAAGGCATATTTCTAAAATCCTTTTTATTATTAGCTGTACCACTATCGCCTGCTTTACTTTTTGAAGTATCACTATTTTCTGTACCGCTGTTACCTGTTTTACTATCAGAATCATTGCTGCCTTCTTCTTTAATACTAGCAGTATCTTCAGGTGTAAAATAATTACTTGTCTCAGCTTTTGCAGTTGATTTTACTAAAGTAATATTAGGCCTAGCATCTTTAGTACTACTAACCCTCGATTCATTATCCGCAAAAGCAATAGTCCCGTTTAGCATTAATGCCATAACTGTCATAGAAATAATTTTTGCTTTGTTCATTATAAAGCCTCCTAAAATTAAACTATCAGTGTTATTTTTCATATACTATCCTCAGTCACAAAACTCCAATAAATTTTCAAGTGAAATTTCACCTTACTATCATTTACAAATTAACCATCCATGCTGGTAGCAGCACAACCATGGATAAAAATAGTGACAATCTATTTTCTAATTAATTGGAATCAAATGTGTCCATGAAAAGTATAATTTACTGATAATAATAGCTTTCCCAATTTTGTGACAAACTTGTGACAAGTTTATTATTATTTTATTAATAAATTATCTGTCCATAAATCCTTATTTATAAATGATTATTCTAATGATATAATAGTTTTAACATTATTTTATTATAAAATTCACTATCTAATTAAGAATAATTTTTTGAAGAGGTAATAGATATGAAAAAATTAGCCATAATTTATTTTTCTGGTACAGGAAATACAAAATATATAGCAGAAAAAATGAAAGAAGCTGCTGTTAAAACTAATACCCAAGTTGATTTGATTAATATTGAAAAAGATAAAATAAATACTCATAAATATGATAATATAGTTATAGGCGGGCCTGTTTATGTAGAAAGATATCCCGAAATACTTCTAAAGTATATAGAAAATAACCTTTCAAACTATAATGGTAATTGTATGATGTATTCAACACAAGCTTTTAATGGACCTACCCCTGTATTTGCACATGCAGTAAAAAGATTAAAAAATCTTAAGTTTGTATACTATAATTATGTACCTATGCCAAATAATTTTTATACATTTATGTTCAAAAAATATAATGCAGATAAAAAAGCTGATTTAGTAATGTCATCTTCAATTCAAGCTCAAATTATGGTTTTAGAATTTTTAGAAGGAAAAACTAAAAGTTATAAAACTTCTAGAAGCAGAATTTTTTTAGCAGAAAAAGCATATAAAATGACATTTCCATTATTAAGAAAGTTTCTTATGAAAAGTTTAAAAATTGATAAGGATAAATGTAGTA
>JAUZPN010000234.1 GCA_030705885.1 Bacillota bacterium
AGATGTGAGTTATGTAATGTACCAATATTTCGCAACCCATGTAGTGATATAAGAAGCAGCAGTGCTTTCCAAGGTAAAGGAAGAGTGCTTTGTAATAAGTGTGCGTCTTTATTAAAAAACATGCCTTCAGAACAGGCAATTCAAGCACTTAACAATGCATTCGAAACCTATAAAAAAGCAAAAGAATAATACCTGGAAGAATTCCTTCCTCCAGGTACTTTTGCTTTATATACAGTTTCATTATCTACTGTTTCTTCCCCTACGATAATTCAAACTTTTACCGGTGTTTTTAGCAGTAGTGGTTTTCATTGTAGGCTTATTGCCCTCTAAGGGTTTAGTATTAGCACTTACTTTGTAAGAGTGTTCTTCTATTACCGGTATTTTCTTACATATAAGTTTTTCAATCCCCTTAAGATACTCCATTTCATCCACATCACAGAAAGAAAGTGCAGTCCCCTGTTGCCCTGCTCTTCCGGTACGTCCAATTCTATGGACATAGGTTTCGGGAACTTCAGGCAGGTCATAATTAATTACATGAGATAATTCATCTACATCAATACCTCTTGCAGCTATATCAGTTGCAACTAAAACTCTTATTTTACCCTCCTTAAAACTATTTAAGGCCAGCTGTCTTGCATTTTGTGATTTGTTGCCATGAATAGCCAGAGCCTCTATCCCGGCGCTATTGAGCTCCTTTGTTATTATATTTGCACCATGCTTTGTTCTTGAGAAAACTAAAACAGATGTTAAAGCTTTATCTTTAAGCAGATCTATAAGTAAATGTTTCTTATGTTTTCTATCAACAAAGTATAACTCCTGTGTAATAGCATCTACTGTAGATGAAACCGGTGTAACTTCTACACTTACAGGATTCTTCAAAATAGAATTTGTCAGCGTTAAAATTTCCTTTGGCATAGTTGCAGAGAACAGCATGTTTTGTCTAACCTTCGGAAGCTTTGATATAATCTTTTTCACATCATTGATCATACCCATATCTAACATACGATCCGCTTCATCCAGTACAAAGTATTCGACATTTTTCAAGTCAATATACTTTTGATCAATCAGGTCAAGTAATCGTCCTGGAGTTGCAATTAGTATATCCACCCCTCTCTTAAGGGCTCTCGTCTGAGGATCTTGTGACACACCTCCAAAGATAACCAGATTTTTAACATCCAAATATTTTCCATAACCTGTAAAACTTTCTCCTATCTGAATGGCTAATTCTCTGGTAGGGGCTAGTATTAAAGCACTGATATGTCCTGGCACCTTCCCCAATTCTCCCTTAGCAGAGATATTTTGTAATATCGGAACAGCAAAGGCTGCTGTTTTTCCTGTACCTGTCTGAGCGCAGCCCAGCACGTCCTTTCCTTTTAATATATATGGAATAGCCTCTTCCTGTATTGGTGTTGGTTTTATATAACCCTCTTCTTTAATTGCCTTAACAATGTCTTTATTTATATTTAAATTTTCAAATAACATCTCTTATCCTCCTAAGTATCTTTTACACCATCATTTTTAATTACTCAAAACGCTAATTATGAACATTTAAAAACCCCATAAATAGTTTAACTATTTATGGGGTTAAAATATTCCTTAATTAAATAACGGTAATATTTTCTGCTTGTGGTCCTTTTGGGCCCTGAGCAACATCATAAGAAACTTTTTGACCTTCTTCTAATGTTTTATAACCATCTGTTTTTATTTGAGAAAAATGTGCGAAAACATCTTTTCCATCTTCTCCGGTAATAAATCCAAACCCTTTTTGTCCATTAAACCATTTTACTGTACCATTCATATTATGTGTACCTCCGAAATTTTATTTTTCTTAAATTCATTGTAACAACTCACCAATAAAATCTCGATGTTAACTTATTATATTATAAGTACCAATTGAAATATATTTGTGTTGCATTATTTACTATTAATTTAAGTTCTTAATAAGAATAACATAGTTTACTAGATAAAGCAATCTTTTTATATTGGGTATTGGGAGTTCAAAATTAGCCGGAATTACTCCTATGCCCTGCTCATGAATGCTGAAGGTTTAAATTTCCGAATCTTTATTACCCATGGAGCCCTAGGAGATGACCGGAAGCCATCTCCTTGCTTTTAGCAAAATTGCGCAAGCTCTTTATCTCAATGCACTAGCCAATAATGAATCCGGGAAATAAAAAAAGTGAGAAGTTCTCTCACTTTTTTAGTATTGTTGAAATTATATATATCAGTCTTCATATATATTCAAAAAAATGTGTCCTTATAGTTACTAATCCTCTACCTTATTCATTTAATACTTTTTTAATTTTCTCCAGCAAGGTTGATTTATCAATTGAATCAATATCTTCAATTGAATCAATTAACTTTAAAAGCTTATCCTTAACATTTAAGCTCTTATTATGAATTTCTTCCTCTTTTATTATACTTTCATCTTTAATAATACCTTCATCTATTAAGAAACTATCGCCAAGTTGCATTATTCTTGCATTATATCCTTTTGATTTTATTAGTTTTTCAAATTCTCCCTGAGCTTCTTTATCACCATGTACAAGAAGAATTTCTTTAGGTTTTTTCTTAAAACCCTCAACCCAATCAAGTAATCCACTTCTATCAGCATGTCCAGATAGCCCATGGAGGGCATAAATTTTTGCATTCACTGCAACTTCTTCTCCAAATAATTTTACCTTTCTGGCTCCCTCCATTATTTGTCTTCCTAAAGTTCCCTCGGCTTGGTAACCAACAAATACTA
>JAUZPN010000235.1 GCA_030705885.1 Bacillota bacterium
AAGAAGTGTTTCTGATTTTTTAACAATTGTTTCTGAAATCAGTTCTTCAACCTTAATGTTTCTAAGTACAAAGAAGAGCTTAGGATCATTATCAAGTCTGGCTCCAACTCCAAAGAACACTGCAGCCACATGCTTACACATATAAGCTCCATCAGGGCAGCTGCAGCTAAAGCTTATTTCTTTAGAAGATGGAAATAATCCTTCTCCCTTTGTTGTAAATAAACTTTGAAGTGCTTTTGGAAATTTTCCTTCAACTATTTCCTGCAGTGACTCAATTTTACCAGCACATTCTTTTTTTATTTTATCCCAAATATTTTTCTGTATAGGTTTAATGTTTATACTTACTTTATAAGGTCTTGAACCGCTTCCTTGAACAAGAGCATCTACTTTCCCTTCAGAAATTTTAAGGTCAAGCACAGCTCCATTTCGGACATAGCTGCGTCCTCTTCCTATACGATTAGAATAATCTGAATAACTTACGAGATTATTATTCCAGGAATTACCCCACCAAGTTACTGCTAATTTTCTTCCTTCAATTATTACAGGTGAAATATCTGAATTCTTCTTTTTTAATTTTTCTACAGCTGCTTTTGCTTTTTCTTTTTTTTCTGCTACAGAAACATATTCATGAAAACCACTATAATATGACATAATTCCACCCCTTGCATCTACTGTAATTTAAACAAATCCAAAAGCTGCTGATTATCCATTTGCGTAATAAAGCTTTCATTAATATCTGGTATAATTTCATTTGACAATTTTATTTTTTCTTCAATTATCATATCAATTTTTTCCTCAATAGTACCTTTAGTAATAAACTTATGTACTATTACATTTTTCTTCTGACCTATTCTGAAAGCTCTATCTGTTGCTTGATTCTCAACTGCTGGATTCCACCATCTGTCAAAATGAATAACATGATTAGCTGCTGTAAGATTTAATCCTACACCACCAGCTTTAATTGAAAGTACAATAAATGGTACATACTCAGAACCTTGAAATTTTGCTACAATTTCTTTTCTCTTGCTTACTGCTGTTTCACCATGTAATACAAGTCCTTTATGGTTAAATATATCTTCAAGAAATTTGCTTAAACTAGCTGTTATTTCTTTGAATTGTGTAAATATAATGACTCGTTCCCTTTTCTCATAAATAGTTTCACAGATTTCACGAAGCCTTTCAAATTTGCCGCTTTCATCCTCTTTATAACATTCTTGACCAAGATACTGATCTGGATGATTACAAATCTGCTTAAATTTCATTATAGATGAAAGTACAAGTCCTTTTCTTTGAATTCCATCTTCAGTAGAGTTAAGCTTTTCTTTAATTTCCTTAACAAGCTTATTATAAAGCACAGTTTGCTTTTTGGTAAGCGATGCATAAGTTTTCATTTCTATTTTCTCAGGAAGGTCAGAAATAACAGACTTATCTGTTTTGAGTCTTCTAAGAATAAATGGACTTACTACCTGTTTAAGCCTGCCATAACTATCTTGACTTTCTTTAAGCTTTTTAGTAAAATCAGTGAACTCCTTAGCACTTCCAAGAAGTCCTTTGTTCAAAAAGTCAAATAAAGACCATAAATCTGAAAGCCTGTTTTCTATAGGTGTACCTGTCAAAGCAATTTTATAATTTGCTTTTAACTGCTTTACAGTTTTAGTTTGTTTAGTTCCTGGATTTTTGATTGCTTGAGCTTCATCTAAAATTAAAGAATCCCAGGTTATATTTTTAATCCATTCAAATTTTAAAATCATACTATATGTAGTAATAAAAAGATCATAGTTTTCAATAAAACTAACATCATTTTCACTTAAACCTTTATTTTCTGAAGGATGAATAACAAAGTATTTTATTGATGGTGCAAATTTATCAATTTCACTCATCCAGTTTCCAATGAGGGATGCTGGAACAATCAGCAGTGTTTTTTCATTCTTCTTAGTTCTAATATAGTTTAAAAGCGCAATAATTTGAATAGTCTTCCCAAGACCCATATCATCGGCAAGACATGCACCTAACCTAAGACTTTTCATAAAATTAAGCCAGCTTAAGCCTTTTTCCTGATAAGCACGAAGACTAGCATGAAAATCATAACCGCAGTTAATATTCTCAATAGTATCAGGATGTTTTAAATTGTTAACAACTGAATTTAACCACTCGCCATTAGTTACTTCAAGTTCACAATTTTCTTTAGAAACTTTTAATGTTTTTTCAGCATTAAGCTGGAATCGCATTGCTTCAATCATGCTGATATCTGTTTTTTGAGCTAACTTTTGTGCCTCATCATATGCTTTAAGCGTTTCACTTAATTTCTTATAATCTACCTCTACCCATTTTCCTTTAATAAAGGCAAGTCCCTCTGATTCTGAAATTAATTTTTTTATTTCTTCAGCATTAACTTTCTGTTCCCCTAAATACAGTTCAGCATTAAAATCCACTAAAGCTTCTGTATTTAATATTGATGGAGTTTTATTCCCAATGCTTACAGACATTCTTAAAGAATTAGTCTTACTTTTCCACCAATTTGGCATACGGCATATGATTCCTGACTCTTCATATAAAGGTATTTCCTTTAAAAAGGTATAAGCTTCTGATGCAGATAATCCTATAGGGTGGAATATTTCACCTGATGAAACAAGCTCAGAAATAAAATTACTTTTTTGTGATGCTTTATTCACTGTAGAAAGTAATTCTAAAAGTTTCTTATTGTCTTTTCCATACTCAATAAGTGCATTTTTTAATGGTAAAT
>JAUZPN010000236.1 GCA_030705885.1 Bacillota bacterium
ACCTTTGAATTTGTAGCTCCTTTTATTGAAGATAAATATATGAAAAGGTACAAAAAATTATTAAGCTAAAAAAGTTACTTATATTAATTCTTCCCATTATGTAAATTTTATGATATCATTAGTATTATAAAATTTTTATATTTTGAGGAGGAATTTTTTATGGAATCAGAATCTGGTCCCGTGTTTATAAGTAATATTAACCCGTCATTAAATCCTTTTTTTAAAACGAAAGGTTGTAAAAGATGATTATTTTTATAAATATTGTTCTTGTGTTTTTACTTATACTTATGAATGGTTTTTTTGTTGCTACAGAGTTTTCTATTGTGAAAATAAGGAAATCTAAAATAGAAACATTAGTTTCAGAAGGAAATAAGAGTGCAAAATATGCATTAAAGGTTATTAATAATTTAAACTCTTATCTGTCTGCATGCCAGCTTGGAATAACCTTAGCGTCCCTTGGCTTAGGATGGATAGGTGAGCCTGCTGTGGCAGATGTATTAATGCCATTATTTACGTTTTTTAAAGTGCCATCAAGTATTACACATTCAATATCCTTTATACTTGGCTTTGCTATAATAACTGGACTTCATATTGTTCTTGGTGAACTCTCTCCTAAATCTATAGCAATTATTAGTACAGAAAAAATAATATTAAATACAGCATTAGTTTTAATAATATTTTATAAAGTTACTTATCCTATAATGTGGGCTTTCAATCATAGCACAAATTTAGTTTTAAAGATTTTTGGAATAAATCAGGTTGAAGACCATGAGGAAGCTCATACAGATGAAGAAATTAAACTCTTAGTTGAAGAAAGCTATGAGCATGGATTAATTGACCAAACAGAACTTACTTTTGTAGATAACATATTTGATTTTTCCGAAACTACTGTAAAAGATGTAATGATTCCACGTACCGATATGATATGTATATATATTGATGATACCTTTGATGAAATTATACAAGTTGCACTTGAGCATCAATTGACAAGATATCCAATATGTAAAGAAGGCAAAGATAATGTTATTGGGTTTATACACATAAAGGATTTATTTAAACAAAAAATTCAGGGTAATAATCATAATATAAGAGATATTCTTCGTGAAATAAAATTTGTTCCTGAATCTTTATCTATCAGCGACCTTTTTAAAATATTTCAGAAGGAAAAAACTCAAATGGCCATTGTAATTGATGAATACGGTGGAACTTCAGGACTTCTTACTATTGAAGATATTCTTGAAGAAATTGTTGGAGACATTCATGATGAATTTGATGAAGATGGTAAGGAAATTATTAAAACTGAAGATAATGATTATATTATAGATGGAAAAGTTGTTATTGATGACATAAATAAACTTCTTGATATAAATATTGAGGATGAAAATATAGATACTATTGGAGGATGGGTTTACTCACAGCTTTCATCATATCCAAAAGTTAATGATAAGGTAACCTTTGATAATTATGAATTTAACGTACTAAAATGTGACAGAAAAAGGATTAGCAAAATAATGATTAATGAAATCAATAATAATTTAGAAAAAGATTAAAATGACTTTTGATTTATACTATCCTCAGTCACAAAGTTCCACTAGATTTCTAAAAGAAGCTTCTCTCCGCTATCATTTATAAATTAAGTGGAACTAAATGTGACCGAGGAAAGTATAGTATACCTAAAAAAGTGGTTCAGAATTTATATTCTGAACCACTTTTTTTATTTAAATATTTATTTTGCTTTTTTCTTTTTTAATACAATAGTTCCTAATATCAACATTGTTGAACCTATACCAACTAACAATTCAAAATCAACAAAGTTACCTGTTTTAGGAAGCACTGCAGGAGCTGCAGTATTTTCCAATTTATAGATACCTACATCAAATACAGGATTTGAATTAGTTTGTGAAAGTGTAAATTTAGATATACTTCCTATATTATCAGCATCACTGTCAAGTAATCTGTCATTTCCTGCATGTTCCGGACTAAATGAATACCCATCTGGTTTTACAACTTTAATAGAATAGTCTCCTGCTGGTAAGTTACTGAATAAAAATTTACCATTACTATCTGTGGTAGTTGTAGCTATTACATCTCCGTTACTATTTAACAGTTTTACCGTAGCATTTGGAACAGGTGCTTCTCCAGGATCTATAATTCCATTTTTGTTATTATCATTCCAAACATATTGACCTACGCTATATAACACTGGTTTTGATGGTGTTGGTGTTACTGTTGGTATCGGTGTTACTGTCGGCGTTGGCGTCGGTGTTGGTGTTGCTGTCGGCGTAGGCGTCGGTGTTGGTGTTGCTGTCGGTACTGGCGTTGGTTTTGGTGTTGGCGTCGGTACTGGCGTTGGTTTTGGTGTTGGTGTCGGTACTGGCGTTGGTTTTGGTGTTGGCGTCGGTACTGGCGTCGGTTTTGGTGTTGGCGTCGGTACTGGCGTTGGCTTTGGTGTCGGTGTTGCCGTTGGCTTTGGTGTCGGTGTTGCCGTTGGCTTTGGTGTCGGTGTTGCCGTTGGCTTTGGTGTCGGTGTTGCCGTTGGCTTTGGTGTCGGTGTTG
>JAUZPN010000237.1 GCA_030705885.1 Bacillota bacterium
AAAGTTACATACCTCAAAGTGATATTATGGGAAAAGCACATTTTACTATTTATCCTATTAAACGAATAGGCTTTTTAAAATGATATTAAAGAGATATCCTTGTATAGAGGAAGTAAAGCATACATCATTTTCTATTGATAATTTTATTTATAAATCGTATTATATAAATATATTATATTTTAAATATACTATCCTCGGTAACAAAGTTCCACTAGATTTCTAAAAGAAGCTTCTCTCCGCTATCATTTATAAATTAAGTGGAACTAAATGTGACCGAGGAAAGTATAGAAAGTGATGGATATTTATGAACAATAATTTTAAAGATTATAATAATATAGCCGAAATATTAAAGGTAATAGCTCATCCTGTAAGACTTTGTATACTGCGAGGATTAATGGAAAATGGTAATTGTAACGTAAGTCATATGCAATCATGTCTAGAAATTCCGCAGTCTACAGTTTCACAGCACCTTCAAAAGCTTCGAACTGCAAAATTAATTGAAGGTACTCGAAATGGTTTAGAGATAAACTACAAAATATCAAGCCTGGAAATTCAAAAACTACTTGAATCAATTTTTAATTTAAACATTTAAACATTTATAGATTTTTTTCGACATGCTATTGCAAAAATTTTAATTTTTGATAAAATTAAATTATAAAAATAATTAATTTTTTTATTATGTAAATTATTGCAAAGGAGACATGTCATGAATTTAAATAATAAATCAAATAAACATAAAAAAAATGGAAATGATTCGCAAATTAACACATGCCTTTTCTCAAATATATTTGTTAATAAAAATAAACCGCTAAAAATCACATTAATAATAGTACTTATTTATACATTTATGGGATCATTGTGGATTAGTTTATCAGATTACATAATGCACTATTTTATTAAATACAAAAATATACTGTTTAATGTAGTAAAAATAAAGGATGGTATATATATTTTTATAACGTCTTTATTATTATTTGTTTTAATATACTATATTTTCAAAAGAATAAATTCATCAGAAAAACAATTATTGGCAAGTTTCAGTGATTTATCATCTGCTCATAAAGAATTAATGTCAGTTTATTTAGAGCTTCGTTCTAAAGATGAAGAATTACAATTTAATTTATATCATGACTTTTTGACTAATCTTCCAAACAAATTAATGTTTAAAAATGATTTTAATAATTTAACTAAAGAATCAAATGATGTAACTTTTTCGATATTATTTATTGATATTGACAATTTTAAATATATTAATGATAATTTTGGTCATACTTTTGGTGATAATATAATTTTAGAAATCAGCAGTAGAATTAATCTAGTACTTAATAACAAGTTAAGACTTTATAGATTTGGCGGAGATGAATTTATTGTACTTGCACATTCTATAGATTCTGTTGATCAGCTAACTGAATATTCGCACAAAATACTAAATTCTTTAAAAACTCCTATAGAAATTGATAATAATAGTATTCTTACTAGTTTAAGTATTGGTATTTCAAGATACCCTTCAAACGGGAAAACAATAGACGAGCTTCTTAAAAAAGCAGATATATCAATGTATAAAGCAAAAAACCATGGAAAGGATACATTTATTTTTTATGATGAATCAATGAATCAAATATTAACAAAAAGGTTAAGCATAGAAAAAAACCTTAGAACAGCATTAACTAATAATGAATTCTTATTATATTATCAGCCTCAGTATACTGCCTCAACTGGAGAAATTTCCAGTTTTGAGTCACTTATTAGATGGAAAAGTTCTAATTTAGGTTTTGTTTCTCCAAATGATTTTATTCCTATAGCAGAAGACATAAATTTAATTATACCTATAGGCAATTGGGTTCTAATAAATGCATGCTCATTTATTAAATATATAAATGATAAATTTAATCAAACTTATACTATATCTGTTAATATTTCTATGCTTCAGCTGATGCAGAACGATTTTATTGATACAGTTAATGATGCATTAAATTCAGCAGGCTTAAATCCTAAATTTCTTGAATTAGAAATTACTGAATCAATATTAATGCAGTCTTTTAATACAATTTCAGATAAATTAGAAACATTAAAGAATAATGGTATAAAAATTGCCTTAGACGATTTTGGTAAAGGTTATTCCTCTTTTAATTATTTAATACAGCTTCCTATAACTACTTTAAAAATTGATAAAACTTTTATTGATAATATTTCTATCGATTCAAAAAGTAATTTCATTGTAGGTTCTATGATTTCTTTAGGAAGAAATGTTGGATTAAATATAGTAGCTGAAGGTGTTGAATCACATGATCAGCTTCAATGTTTAATCAAATACAAATGTGATTTAATTCAAGGATATTACTTCAGTAAACCTGTACCTGAAAATGATGTTGAGGTACTTGTAAGTAATTCCATTTTATAAATAAAAATATAAACTCAATAGGAGGCTTTTTCATGTATTTAATTAGTGCTTGTTTGTGTGGTATTAACTGCAGATATGATGGTAAAAG
>JAUZPN010000238.1 GCA_030705885.1 Bacillota bacterium
AATAATTGATAATTATTGAGTGCAGGATAAGGAATATAAGGGGGTTTAGAAGTGCCAAAGTTAAGTAAATCAAGGATAATTAATCTGAATTATAATGATGGAAAAAGAACTATTTACAATGAAATATTTGACTATGCTGATGGTAAGAATATACTGTTTTCTATGGATAACGGCACAGGCAAGACAGTACTCATACAGTTTTTTATGCAGCCATTCATAAGGAATAAAAGAGACCTTGCAGATAGAAAATTTGAGGAGTATTTTATTGGCAATGCTGCTACTTATGTAATTCATGAGATTCTTTTAGATAATGGTGAAAAGCTGATGGCAGGCATGGTCATAAAAAAAGACAGCTCAGAAGAAGAAAAAAATAAGATTAGAATTTTGGCTTTTCTTCATAAGTATTCTAAACCTAATGATTTTGACATAATAAACATTCCATTTGTAGAGGGTAAAAGAATTTTAAAGTTTTCAGAGGCTGAAGAAAAAATAAAGAATTACAGCAGAGGAAAATTGAATTTCAAGTATTTTAATTTTAATGACAGCAGCAAGAAAGCTGAATATTTTAATGAATTGAAGATACATAGAATTGATTATAAAGAATGGGAAGATATCATAAGAAGTATAAATAATGACGAGTCAGGGCTTTCAAGTCTGTATGATAAGAATAAAACTGATGAAGCACTCATTAGAAATGTGATTATTCCATTAATAGAAAGCAAAATCAATGGAGAGAAAAATGTTATAGATGCTATAAGAAATAATTTAAGCAAATATATAGAAAGCTTTAAGCTTAGTAAAGAATCCTTCAAAGAAACATCAATGCTTAAGGACTTCCAAAGTGAAATGCTTCCTGTTAATGATCTTCTAAATCAGGGACTGCAAAAAGAAAAGGAAAGAGACAGACTGCATAAAAACCTTAATTCTATAGCCATACTTTGTGATGAGGAATTTTCAAAAAAGAGCAGTGAAAAGCATCAGTGTGAAGAGTTTGTTGAAGAGCTTACAAAAGAACTCTTAAGAGTAAGCTATGAGGAACATTCTTTAAATTTTTATAATTTCTTCAGTACAGAAAAAGAGCTTGATGAAAAGCTGGAAGAGGCAGAGACTGCTTATAATACTGAAAACAGCAAGTTGTCAGTTCTTAAGAGAGAAAAATATATTCAGGAAAGTGCAGAAATTTATGAAGATTTTCTTGAAGCAGAGAGAAATTTAACTGAGGTTACTGAAAGAATTGATAACTATGAAAAGGAAGATTCTGAAATTGCAAGGAATATAAGAAATTATAAGTTTACCTTGAAAAAAATATATGAAGAAGAGCTTGAAGAGCTTAACAAGAAGGATATTGAGTATAAAAAAACAAATGATACTCTTAATAAAAGTATTGAAGAAAATGCGAATAATCAGAGAACTGTAAGAAATAAAATTACTGAAAAAATTAAAGCAGAAGCAGATGCCAGTAATATAATAAGAAACTTTGAAAAAACGGAATTTAATTTTAAACAAAAGTATAAGGACTTTGACCTTGAAAGAAATCCTATGCTTAATGAATATGGTTCAAAGGAATTAGAAAAATACAGATTAAAAATTGAAGAAAATATTAATTTAGCTGCAGAAAGAAAAGAAAAAAACTTAGAAGAAGAAACCTCTCTAAGTGCTGAGACATCAAAATTAAAGGAAAAATCAGAGGATACCACTAGTGAGGTAAATGATTATAATCTTGCTGCAGTTAAAAAGAAAAATGATTTAAATCTTTTCAATAAGGAAACAGCTAAAATTATAGAAATACTGAGCATAAAAAACCTTCCTATGAATGTTGCTCTGTACAAAGGAAAACTAAGTGAGCTTTTACACAGCGAAATGAGCAAATTGCAGGAAAAGCTGTTAGAGGAGCAGAATAAACTGAGGGAAACAGAAGACACAATAAACAGATATGAAACTGGTCTTATTATGCTCCCAAAAGAGGTGCTCCAAAGCTTTGAAAATAAAGGTATATCCTTTGAGTATGCACTGAATTTCCTGAAAAACTATCAAGGAAGCAAAGAAGAGAAAGAGAATTTAGTTGAAAATAATCCTTTCTTTCCTTATGGAATACTTTTAAGCGATAAGGACATTACTCTTTTAAAAAAGGAAAGCATAGATGTTTATACTTCCATTCCAATACCTATTATTAATAGGAGCCAGCTTAACAAGGAGATAAAAATAGATAAAAGCAATGACATTTTAACAATTGAGAATCAGGAATTCCTTCTATCTTTTAATCACCTGCTTATAGATGAAGAAGAAAGACTTGAACTTCTTAGAAAGCTTAGGAATGAAGCAGATAGTTACAGTGAAGATATAAAAAATATTAATGATTCATTAGACAGAAATAAAGAATATATTATTAAACTTGATAATTACAGCTATGATGGTACAGAAGGAGAAGCTCTTGAAGCAGAGATAAGTGAAAT
>JAUZPN010000239.1 GCA_030705885.1 Bacillota bacterium
AATTTAAAATGGCAGGCTATGTAAATACTCTTAATGGTGAACATCATGTGGCACTTATAAAAGGAGATGTTTCCGATGGTGAACCAGTACTTATAAGAGTTCATTCTGAATGTTTAACAGGAGATGCTTTTGGTTCTCTTAGATGTGATTGCGGAGAACAGCTTGCTTCTGCTTTGAAAAGCATTGAAAAGGAAGGCAGAGGGATACTTCTTTATATGAGACAGGAAGGACGAGGTATTGGACTTATTAATAAAATTAAAGCATATGCTCTTCAGGATCAGGGTATGGATACAGTAGAGGCAAATATAGCATTGGGATTTCCAGCAGATTTAAGGGATTATGGAATTGGTGCTCAAATACTTGCAGACCTTGGAGTTAAAAAAGTAAAGCTAATGACAAATAATCCTAAAAAAATATCTGGATTAACTGGATATGGCATCGAAATAGTAGATAGAATACCTATAGAAATGAATCATAATGAAAGAAATGAATATTATCTTATGACTAAAAGAGAAAAGATGGGACATATACTGAAACTTAGCTAGAAAATAGCTTATTACTATTTTCATCCATGGTTGTGCTGCAACCATCATGGGTGGTTAGTTGGAAAATAGCGTGGCCGTTTTTAATTCATGATTGTGATGCAGCCAGTATAGGTGGTTAATTAGAGACAGTAAAATAATAAAAATGGAGTGATATAAAAATGAAAGTTTATGAAGGAAAATTAGTTGCACAAAATATAAAAATAGGAATTATTGCAGCCAGATTTAATGAATTTATTGTAGGAAAGTTAGTTGGAGGAGCACTAGATGGTTTAAAACGTCATGGTGTTGAAGAAGATGACATTGACATAGCTTGGGTACCAGGAGCTTTTGAAATTCCGCTTACAGCAAAGAAAATGGCAAAAACTAAGAAATATGATGCTGTAATTTGTGTTGGTGCAGTTATAAGAGGAGCAACTCCACATTTTGAATATGTATCAAGTGAAGTATCAAAAGGAATAGCAAATGTATCTTTAGATACTGAAGTACCAGTGATTTTTGGAGTGTTAACTACTGATTCTATTGAGCAGGCAATTGAAAGGGCTGGAACAAAAGCAGGAAATAAAGGATATGATGCTGCAGTTACTGCAATTGAAATGATTAATTTATTTAAGCAGTTTTAATAGTTTGTACAAAAACAGACTATTCTTAGTCACAGAGTTCCAATAAATTTCTGAAAGAAGCTTCAACTCGCTATTATTCACAAATTAATTGGAACTAAATGTGCCAAAGATAAGTATAGATTGTTTACATTTTAACTAATGAAACAATCTATTTTTGTTTTATTGAAAATAATATTTGATTTATATTATATTTTTAGTATACTTTTGGTATAATAAGATTTGAGATATATTATTGAAAGGATATACCATATGAACAAGAATGCTAATGATTATGTTATAGAAACACCAAATGAAGAGTTAATTGCTGTAATTGAACCTGATGGATTACTTGAGCTTGATTGGCAAGAAACAAAAGAAAAAATAGATATAAGTCAAGATCAATTTCAGAAAGAAATATATAAGCATTATGTAGAAAATCATGATGAAGCTTTGTTTTTCTTAGGTTTGTATCAAAAAACAATTTCTATGTCAGTATCTTTTAGATATATTCAGCAGACAGCAGCTGCATTTATTAAAAAGCTGTCTATGAGCCCAGAAATTGAATTTTTAAGAGAAAAAATCTTAGTCAATATAACAGATGATGAAGCTGTTAATAATATAAATAATGCACCATATTTGAGTGGTTATGAGTACTTAAATAAAGAATGGATTGAAAAGTTTTGGCAGAAACTTAATAAAACATTTTCCAATATGATAAAAAATTATTCAGGAACTGTTGAGCAGTTTTTAACTTCTTACAATCCTAATATTCATACAGCAGGACGCATATTTTTTCATTTGGTTGAGAGTAAAAAGGAAGAATACCCTTTTGCATTTTTAGCAACATATACTTCAGAAACTTCAAAAAGCGATGCATCTAAGCATTTACCATTAAAAAATGCACTTATTGAGTATGGAAAAGACAATAAGAAACTTTTAGAATTACTTTCTACAGTGAATAAAGCATCACAAAAAAGTAATTTTATTTCTGAGCTTGTTGCATCAGGTGAAATATTCCACCCTATAGGATTATCTGCATCAGAAGCTTATACTTTTTTAAAGGAAATACCTTTATATGAAGAATCAGGAATCATATGCCGTATGCCAAATTGGTGGAAAAGTAAGTCTAATTCTTTAAGAATGTCTGTAAGCATAGGTAATAAAACTCCATCAATATTAAATACAGAAGCTTTAGTGGATTTTAATGCTGAATTGTATTTAGGGGAACAGAAAGTTAATGCTGAAGAAATAAAAAAATTAATTTCAGAAT
>JAUZPN010000024.1 GCA_030705885.1 Bacillota bacterium
ATATAGAAAAAAAAATATCATAAAAAAATAATAATTTCTCCTTAATATGGAGGAATTATTATTTTTTTGAAGAAATATAAATTATATAACTTTAATCTGTAAAAAATTAAAAATGTAAATTAACTTAATAGGGGGGTTTAATTTATGTCTGAAGAGGTTTTTATAAATATGGAAAGAGAAGTTTTCAAAGGGAATGTTCTTGATGTAGGTTTTGAAAATTATGGAGTTATATATTCTTTATGCAAGCAAGGAGAAGATGAAATTGCAATTGAATATATTTCTGGAAAAGGAGAAACACAAAGTATTAAAGAAAAAGTATATGATAGCTGCATTTTACTTTTTTCTCTTAATTATGTTTGGCTTAAGATGAATAAAAGAAGTTTAATAAAATTTATATGCAGATTTATTAAAGAAGATGGCATAATATATTTATGGGATATTGACAAGGGGTACGGAAAGATATTTAATAAAAAGATAAAGATTGTATTACCAGATAAAAAGGTTAAAATAATAGAAATTAAAGAAATGAATATATTAAAAGATAGTTCAAAAAATACAGTAGTTAATATTTTGCGGCAGTATTTTGATATAATAGATGTAAAGTCATCTGATAATGTTTACTTTATTAAGGGCAGAAGGAAAGGAAGAGAAAGTAGTGAGGATAAGCTTAATTGGCATTAACTCGAAATTTATACACAGCAATCTTGCAATAAGATATTTAAAATCTTATACTAAGGAATTAAACTATGAATTAAGATTACAGGAATTTACCATTAATGATAGAAAGGAACGAGTTTTAGAGGAGATACTAAGGGTAAAAGCAGATGTAATAGCTTTTTCATGTTATATTTGGAATATTGAATATATTCAGACGTTAACTAAACTTATAAAACTTATTGATAACAATGTAGAAATACTTTATGGCGGCCCTGAAGTATCATATGATTGTATTGATTTTTTGAATATTAATAATGGCGAGTATTTAATAGAAGGTGAGGGAGAGGAAACTTTTAAGGAATTTGTTGAATATAAATTGATGTATAGAAACATAGAATCAATTAAAGGATTGTATTATAAAAGGGAAGGTAAGATTTTTTATGGCGGACAAAGAGCATTAATGGACATAAATGACACTGTATTTCCTTATGATGAAGAAGACAATTTAGATAATAAAATAGTATATTACGAATCTTCAAGGGGGTGTCCATTTAATTGCAGTTACTGCTTGTCTTCAACCATTAATGGAGTAAGGTTTTTAAATATTAACAGAGTAAAAAAAGAACTTAAATTTTTAATGGATAAAGGTGTTAAACTTATTAAATTTGTAGATAGAACTTTTAATTGTAATAGTAACTTTTCAAAAGAAATCTGGAGGTTTTTAATTGATTGTGATACAAAAACAGTTTTTCATTTTGAAATATCAGCTGATATATTGAAAAAGGATGAAATTGAACTGCTTGCAAATGCTCCAGTTGGAAGATTTCAGTTTGAAATTGGGGTACAAACTACAAATAATGATGTACTAAAAAGTGTTGATAGAAATGTTAATTTTAAAGACATAAAGGAAAAATCTAATGAACTTAAAAAACTTAAAAATATTAAGCAGCATCTTGATTTAATTGCAGGACTTCCAGGAGAGAATTATGAATCTTTTAAGAAATCTTTTAACGATTTATACAGTATTCATCCAAGTGAAATACAGCTTGGCTTTTTAAAGCTTCTTAAAGGCTGTCTGCTAAGAAACGATGCAGATAAATTAGGTATTGTATACTCTCCTTTTGTACCATATGAGGTGCTTAAAACTAAAGAAATAAGTTATGAAGAACTTTTAAAATTAAAAAAAGTTGAAGAAATGGTGGACAAATATTATAATTCACAGAAATTTAATAATATTATAAAATACTTTCTTGAAAAATTTAATGCACCTTATGATTTTTATTATAATTTAGCTATGTTTTTTTATGAAAAAGGATATTTTGAAAGAAGTCTTTCAGCAGCAGAATACTATAAAGTGTTTTTAGAGTTTAATTCAAGTAAATTAAAAGAAAGTAATGAGAATCTTAATGAAGTAATTAAATTTGATTATCTTAAGTATAATAAAAAGAAATGGGTACCTGATTTCATAAATAGAAGTATATATAAAACTAAGGAAAAGATGATAAAAGAAAAAATGTTAGATAAATATTCAAAAGGAGAATTAAATAATTTTCACATAGAATATTTTGACATTGATATATTTACTTTTATAAAAGAAGGGAAAACTATTAAAAATGGATGTTATTTAATTTTTGATGAAAAGGATATAGAAAATATTATTAAATTTGAAGAATAAAATTAATAATGTTGACAATGATTGATACAAAATATAAAATATAAAATAAATTCTATAAATTTTTTGGGAGTTTTAGCAAATGTCAATAAATAAGAAGGAATATGAATTTGAAAAATCGAAGCTTGAAATCATTAATGAGTGGTTAAAAAATGAAATATCATTAATTAAATCTAATGACGATGAATTAAAAGAAAAAATTGGTGACTTAAAAAAACAGACAAAAGGAAAATACAATGAAGAGTTAGAAACAGCCCAAAAGCTATATAATATAACTCATAAAAATCTAGAAAAATACAATGATTCAATAGAACAGACTTATTTTGCAAGAATTGATTTTAGAGAGTACAGGAAAGAAAAAGAAAGCTATTATATTGGAAAATTTGGATTAGGGGATAGCAAAACTGGTGATGAGGTAGTAGTTGATTGGAGAGCACCTATAGCAGATTTATATTATAGCGGTATTCAGGGAGATGCATATTACAAGGCCCCCTTAGCAGTTATAAGCGGCGAATTATCTTTAAAAAGAAAATTTATAATTAGAGAAAGTAAGCTTATTGATGCTTTTGATGATGGTATAAATGAAATTATGTTAAATAGTACAGGTGAAGATGAGAAAGGTACTGCACTAATTGATGAATTTTTAAAGATAAATCTTGAAGAAAGTGTCAGCAGTAAATTAAAAGAAGTTGTTGCAACAATACAAAAAGAGCAGAATAACATTATAAGAGCAAATAAAAATGAGCTGCTTATTGTTCAAGGTTCTGCTGGTTCAGGAAAAACTACAGTGGCACTTCATAGATTAGCTTATTTAATGTATAAATATAAAAATAAGCTTAAGGGAGAAGATATTCTTGTTGTAGCACCAAATAAACTCTTTCTTGATTATATTTCTGAGATACTGCCAAATTTAGGAGTAAATAAAGTTAAGCAGAAGACTTATGAGGAAATAGCTGTAGAGATACTTGAATTAAAAGGAAAAATATATTCAAAGGATAAAAAGTTATCTGAGGTGTTAGAAAGTAATGATGATGACTTTATAAAGTATACTACTGGAAGCAGCAAATTAAAAGGCAGTATGATGTTTAAATCTTTTATGGATAGGTATATAAGATATTTAGAAATTTTGAGCAGTAATGTAGAAGATATAAAATATGAAAATTATGTTATGTTTGAAAAGAATGAAATAAAGAGACTGTTTACAAAGGATCTTATTAATTTGTCTATAAATAAAAGAAAAGATGAAATAAAAAGATATTTCCATTTAAAAATAAATGATAAAATAATTAATATTTTAGAGAAAATTGATTTTAAGTATGAGTATCAAATTGCAAGAGTAAAAAAGACAATAGAAGATAATATTGAAAGAAGAAAAAGATTAATTGAAATCTATGATGAAAGAGATGCAAAAAAGGAAGATGCAAAAAAATTATCAAGGTTAGCATTTGAAAATTATTTCGATAATTGGAAACAAGTGGATACAAGAAAGCTGTATTTTGATTTTTTCAATGAAAAAGATATTTTTGATGAAATGACAAAAGGTAAAATTCCTGTAAAGTTATCAGATTATATTATAAAACAGTTGAATGATAATATAAATAATGGCATAATTGAAAGTGATGATTTAGCAGCAATGCTTTATTTAAAGTTTAAAATAGATGGCATTGATGAAAAACATAAATATCAGCATATAGTGGTAGATGAAGCACAAGATTACAGTTATTTTCAGCTTGAAGTGCTGAGAAATATGGCAGTTATGGACTCTTTTACTATAGTAGGTGATGTTGGTCAGGGAATATATTATTACAAAGGTATTGAAGAATGGTCAAAGCTTATTAGTAATGTATTTCATGATCAAGGAAATTATGTAGAATTAACTCAAAGCTATCGTTCTACAGTTGAAATTATTGAGTTTGCTAATAATGTCTTAGTTAAACAGAATAATAGCTTAAAACCTGCTCTTCCTGTGTTAAGGCATGGTGCAGCACCAGAAGTAGTGAAGTTTACAGATAACAAAGAATTTGCTTCTTTATTAGATGAAGCAACTAAAAAAGTGTTAGATTCATCTAAAAAAAGTATAGCAGTTATAGGAAGAACATATGAGGAATGTAAAAAGATTAAAGATATCCTTAAAAAATATAGTAAATATGATTGGGAATTAATTAAAGATACAGATAAAACTCTTAAGCTGGAGAAAATAATTATACCTTCTTATATGACAAAAGGACTGGAATTTGACTGTAGTATATTATATAATTGCAATAATATAAATTATAGTGATACTGAGTTAAATAAAAAAATTCTTTATGTTGCACTTACTAGAGCTTTACATTTTGAGTATATATTATATAATGGTGAGCTTTCACCACTTATAATTTAAATTTATGTATTATTTACAAAGGAGGATTTTTGTTAATGAGCAGTTATAGACTAAGAGATAATATTTATTGGATAGGAGTAAATAATCCTGAGCTTAGAGTGTTTGATATAATAATGGAAACAAAAAAAGGAACTACATATAATTCATACTTAATAGATGATGAAAAAGTTGCAGTTATTGACACAGTGAAAAATGGATATTATGAGGAATTTTTAGCTAACAT
Organism: Bacillota bacterium; assembly: GCA_030705885.1. Taxonomy (GTDB): domain Bacteria; phylum Bacillota; class Clostridia; order Clostridiales; family Clostridiaceae; genus JAUZPN01. The sequence continues at coordinate 4,933 of JAUZPN010000024.1, forward strand.
AAAGGAAGTTATTGGAGAAAGGAAAATTGATTATATAATTGTTCAGCATACAGAACTTGACCATAGTGGTTCTTTAGCAAAACTTATAGATGAATATCCTGATGCTGTAGTAGTAGCTTCAAAAGCTGCACTTACTTATAGTAAACAAATTGTTAATAAGGAATTCAAAAGTTTAGAAGCAAGAGAAAATATTAATTTAGGAAAAAATGAATTAAAATTTATATCTGCACCAAATCTGCATTGGCCTGATACTATTTTTACATATTTAGAAAGTCAAAGCATTTTATTTACATGTGATGTATTTGGGTGTCATTATTGTCCTACTAAATGCATTGCTGACAGCTGTTCAGGTGACTACTTTGATGAAATGAAGTATTACTTTGATGTAATTATGGGCCCTTTTAAAAGATTTGTAAATTTAGGATTAGACAGAATAAAAGACTTAAAACTAAGTATGGTTGCTCCAAGTCATGGTCCTGTTCATATTGATGATATTGAAAAATATATAGAGTTATACAGACAATGGGCAAAAATTGAGACTGTAAAAGAAAAGAATGTTCAAATTTTCTATGTTTCAGCTTATGGAAATACTGAAATTTTAGCAAAGTATATTGCTGATAAAATTAATGAAAAAGGTGTAAAAGCTTGTATACATGAAATAACATCTTTGCCTATAGGAGATATTGTACAGTTAATTGAAAAATCTTCTGGAATATTATTAGGTTCACCAACAATTAATCAAGATGCCGTAAAGCCAGTTTGGGATGTTTTATCTCTTATATGCCCTATTACAAATTTAGGGAAAGCTGCTGCTGCTTTTGGTTCTTATGGATGGAGTGGAGAGGGTGTTCCAATGATGACAGACAGATTAAAATCATTGAAATTTAAAGTAGTAGAACCAGGTCTTAAAGTAAATTTTGTACCTAGTGAACCAGATTTTAAAAAAGCTGATGAATTAGTAGAAAATTATTTAAAATTAATATAAATGAAAGAAGGATATATTTTTGGAATATAAAGAAACAATGACTTTTTTAGATGAAGAAGGAAATAAAGTGCAGTTTGAACCTATTGCTGAAATATTCTTAGAAGAAATAAAGTATCTTATTTTAGCACCAACAGAGGAAAAAGATAAGGATGAAGATGCTTTTGTTTTCAGAGTAGATGTTGAAGATGAAAAGGAAGTATTAAATTTAGTAGATGATGATGCTGAATTTGAAAAAGTAAAAAAAGAATATAAAAATTTGCTTTATAATAAGGAGTAGTACTGGAGGAATAAGAAATGGATACTGAAAAAATATTGAAGTCCTTAGAAGAATCAGGTTTAAATGGTATTGAACATATTAATTATAAGGATAAAAATATATTTGTAGTTAAATTTAATTTTGATTTTGATGATTCTGAAATTGAATCAGCTAGAGCTTATGCAAATGATGAATGTGATGAAGATGAAGAAAGTGAAGAATGGTATGATGATTTCTTTTTGCCATATTTAAATGATTTAGCAGTAGACAATGTTGGTGAAATAATAGAAGATATAATGGCTGATTTTGATATCGATGGTCAGTTTGTTACTTCTGATCTTAATGATGAAGAATATGAAAATGATGAATGTATAGCAGCATTTTCAGATGAAGAAGGCAAATTTGAACTTGAAGAGATATTAGATGAATTAGAATTATAGAAAAAAATAATTAAATATGTAAAGAAATCTATGAAAATATATTAGTTTAGTACTTGAAATCGTATAGAAAAGTGATATAATTAATTTATAACAAATCCTAAGATGTGCGTAAGGCTCATGATGTTCAACCGACATTATGAATAAGGGATGTTCAAAAGTTTATATAGATGTCAGGCTTCCTTTCAATATTTTTTATTGAAACCTCAAGAAGACAGAAGTATAATGAGGATAACCCACCTGCCTATGGCGGGTGTGAACATATGAGATGACGGCATGTTGGGTCATAAAACATAAGAGTAAGTAAAGGATGTATGTTATAGATTTTCTATAATAATACATCCTTTTTGACTATTTATACTTTCCTCGTCACATTTAGTTCCACTTAATTTATAAATGATAGCGGAGAGAAGCTTCTTTTAGAAATCTAGTGGAACTTTGTGATTAAGGATAGTATATTATAATTAATGAAGGATAAAGGCTGAAAGAAATGCTTTCATCATGTTTTGTGCCTTCAGTGAAAGGAATTGATATAATTATGGAAATTGATAATCTTGTTGAGAGAATAAACTTTTTATATCATAAAAGTAAAAATGAAGGTTTAACTTTAGAAGAAATTGAAGAACAGAAGACTCTAAGAAATAAATATATTAATAATGTAAAAAATAATTTTAGATCTCAGTTACAGGGTATAAAAAATAATAAAACAAAAAATTAGGATGGGTGAAAAATAGTGGGTGTATTGATTCAAAGTTTAATTGAGGATTTAAAGCTTGAAGTTTTAGTAATGGGAAATAAAGAAGAAGAGGTTAATGTGTGTGACATTAATAGACCTGGGTTACAATTCTCTGGTTTCTATAATTATTTTGCTAATGAAAGAATACAAATAGTAGGAAATGCAGAATGGAGTTTTTTAGATGCAATGCAGCCTGAATTAAGAGTAAAAAGACTTAGAAAATTTTTTGAATTTCATAATCCATGTACAGTAATAACAAGAGGACTTGAACCTCATAAAGAGCTTATACAAAGTGCTTCAATACATAAAAGCTGGGTATTAAGAACTGATAATATCTCAACTAGATTCGTCAGTAAAGCTATGAATTATCTTGATTATAAATTAGCACCTGAAACTAGAATGCATGGAGTATTATTAGATGTATATGGAATTGGTATTCTAATAACAGGCGAAAGTGGAATAGGAAAGAGTGAAACAGCTTTAGAACTTATAAAAAGAGGACATAGACTTGTAGCTGATGATGCTGTTGATATTAAAGAAGTTGAAGGAAAACTTCATGGAGAAGCCCCATATATTACAGAAGGAATGATGGAAGTCAGAGGTATGGGAATAATTGATGTACCTAAATTATATGGATTAAGCTCTGTACTTAACAAAAAGCCAATTGATATGGTTGTAAGTCTTGAACAGTGGAAGGCAGAACAATCTTATGACAGGCTTGGAATTGATAATCAATTTATTGAAATACTTAATGTGCCTGTAAGAAAAATAACGGTTCCTATTAGACCAGGAAGAAATCTAGCAGTTATAATTGAAGCTGCAGCAGCAAGCTATAGATATAGTTTAATGTCAAAGGTGACACCAGTAGACACTATTAATAGCAGGATTGAAGAAGTGGCTGAGAATGCAAATAAAAAATAAATACTAATTATTGAGAGTTGAGATTAAATGAATGATAAAAATGAAATAAGAAAGTTAATTAAAGAAAAAAGGGAAGCTCTTTCTATTGAAGATAAGGCTGCATATGATGAGGCAATATTTAATAAAATTATATTATTAGAACAATATAAAAATTCAAAAATAATATTTATTTATGTAAGTTTTGACAAAGAAGTAGATACTTTTAGAATAATAAATCATGCATTAGAGAATAATAAGACTATATGTGTACCAAAAGTAATATCGAAATCTGAAGGAATGAAAGCAGTAAAAATTGAATCTATAAATGAGCTTACAGCTGGAAAGTATGGTATATTAGAGCCAAAAGAAAGTAATAATATAATTAATGCTGATAAAATTGATCTTATTATTTCACCTGGAGTAGCCTTTGATTCATCAGGATATAGAGTAGGCTATGGTGGTGGTTTTTATGATAGATTTTTAAGTAATGTAAATGATAATGTACCAGTAATAGCCATGTCGTATGATTTTCAGTTTATAGATAAAGTACCTAGGGAAGACTTTGATAAACCTGTAGATTTTGTTGTTACAAATTAATTATATTTTGGTATAAATAAGTTTAGCTGGTGATTTTATGCGAGTGCTTGATATAACTAATAATTTTAAAGACGTAACAAATAATTTTGAAATAGGGAAAAGCAGCTATTGGATACTTGCTGAGGTAGATGAAATAAACAAAATAAAAGAATTTCTTCTATTAGATAATGAAAGTATAAATGAATGTATTGATTCAAATCAACCATCAAAAATTAGTTTTTTTGATGGATATATTTTCATTGTTTTTAACATACTTCACTATAAAGATAATGAAGTCGTTTCTGATGAATTAAATATATTTCTAAGCAAAGACTATATTATTACTATTTATAAACAAAAATTAGATATTCTTGAGGATTTAATAAAGGATATAGGAGATTCGAAGAACTGCTTTATTTTGAAAGATAAACCATATACGCATATTTTGCTATATTATATTTTAGACAGAATAATAGTTAGAAATTATGATGTAATTTCATCATTAGAAGTACAAATTGATAAGGTTGAAATAAGAATTTTGAAATCTCCTAGAAGTGAACAGATTGGCAGCCTTATTCATTTAAGAAGACAGGTGTATGAAATACGAAAATATTTAAATCCACTTAGGTATATAGGGGATAGTCTTTCAAGTAATGATAATTTTGTTATAGATCCAAAAGATATCAGATATTTTATTAATATTGAGAACAAAATTAATAAATTAATGCTGTCCTTAGAAAGCTTAGTACAGGATTTGGCATTGGTTAGAGAAGCCTTTGAAGCTGAAATATCAAATAAAACCAATGAACTTATAAAAGTATTTACATTAATTGCGACAATATTTTTACCTTTAAATTTAATAAGCAGTCTGCAGGGAATGAATGTAAGGCATGTTCCTTTTGCAGGGGTTGATTTTGGGTATTATCATATTTTGGTGATTATGCTGCTCATTGCATTACTTTTAATTATGATATTTAAAAAACATAAATGGTTATAAAAAAGACTTGCAATTAAATTCCAAGTCTTTTTGTAAATTCTTGTAGAGCCTCACCCCGTAATGAAACGTAAGCCATTCCCTTATGCCTTGTATCATCTTCATCTATTCCGTGAAAATCTGATCCAGCTGTGTAAAACTTATTGAATTCCTGAGCTTTTGCAATAAATTTTTTAGTATCATTTTCTTCATTCATTGAATAAAAAGCTTCAACACCATCAAAATCAAAAGATAATAGTTCATCAATATTAGATTTTTTTATTAAAACAGGATGTGCAAGTACTACTACAGCACCAACATCTTTTAATATTTTAATGCCATCAGGAGTACTTACTTTTTTGTTTGGTACAAAAGCAGGACTATTTTTATGAATAAAATTGTCAAAAATATAATCATAATCATATGGATAACCAGCTGAAATAATAGTTCTAGCAATATGAGGTCTTGCAATTACCCCGCCATTACTTTCCTCCAGCATTTTTTCTGCACTTATTTTTATATTAAAGTATGTATCTAGGTTTTCTACAATCTTCTTTGCACGCCATAATCTATAATCAGTCATGTCTTTTAAAAAAAGTTGAAAATCTGTACTTTTGTATCTATCATCTGTAAAGTAACCTAAAATATGAATACTTTCACCTTTATGCAGTGTAGAAAGTTCTATACCTGAAATTACTTTTATTCCAAGAGTATTACCTTCTTCTATAGCTTCATCACATCCATTAGTTGTATCATGATCAGTAATAGCCATAATATCTAAATGTTTTCTGCTGGCTAATCTGACTAATCCTTTTGGAGGCAGTTTGCCATCAGATTTATTTGAGTGTAAATGAAAATCTCCATTTTGATACATTTTCCACCAATCCTTTACAAGAAGTATTATATACTTTCCATGTCGCATTTAGTTCCACTTAATTTATAAATAATATCAGAAAGAAGCTCCTTTTGGAAATTAGTGGAACTTTGTGACCATGAATAGTATAATATAAATTTATTAGTCTACATTAAAAAATTTCTGTGCGAATTTAACAGTATCCATAGCATCTTTACCATAGAAGTCTGCTCCAATATTGTCTGCATATTCTTGTGTCATTACTGCTCCACCGACCATTACAGTGCAATTAAGATTATTTTCTCTGAGGGCTTTTATTGTTTTCTCCATATTAGCCACAGTAGTTGTCATTAATGCACTAAGAGCAACAAGACTCACATTGTATTCTTTAACTTTATTAACAACTTCCATTACAGGTACATCTTTACCTAAATCGATAACTTCAAAGCCGTAATTTTCTAAAAGAATTTTAACTATATTTTTACCAATATCATGGATATCTCCTTCAACAGTAGCAATAATTATTCTGCCTTTTGAAATTTCGGTTTCACCTGATTTAATCATATAATTTTTAATAATTTCAAAAGAAGATTTTACTGATTCTGCAGCTTTCATTAATTGAGGAAGAAAAAATTCTCCTGTTTCATACTTTCTGCCTACTTCATCAAGAGCTGGAATAAAATAATTATCCACAATCTCTAATGAAGACATATTATGAAGAAGACTTTCTGTTATTTTTGCGGCATCTTCTTTTAAGCCGCTGATTATAAGTTCCTTTAAATCTTTAGTTTTTTGTTCAGTTATTTTTGATTCAGAGGACTTATTCCCATAAATCTGTACAAATGTTCTTGATTCTAAATCTTTATTTGAAAGCACATTAAATGCATGTATTGTATCCATCATATCTTTTGATAATGGATTAATAATAGCTGCATCAAGACCAACTGTAAGAGCCATTGTAAAAAAAGTCCTGTTTAAAAGCTCTCTCTCAGGAAGACCAAAAGAAACATTACTTACTCCAAGAGAAGTTTTAACTTTATACTTATTTTTAATAATAGAAATTGCTTTAATAGTTTCTAAAACTTCACTTTGCTCAGCTGAGGCTGTTAAAACAAGAGTATCTATAATAATATTTTCCTCGTCAATTCCATATGTTTTTGCAGTTTGAATAATTTTATCAGCAATTTTTGCTCTTTCCACTGCAGATTTAGGAATGCCATTTTCATCAAGAGTTAATCCAATAACAGAAGTACCATACTTTTTTACAATTGGAAATACACTTTTCATAACTTCAAGTTTTCCGTTTACTGAATTTATTATTGGTTTACCATTGCATATTCTTACTGCAGCCTCAAGAACTTCAGGATTTGAACTGTCAATTTGAAGAGGAATACCTACTGTTCCTTGAACTTCTTTTACAACAGATATCATAACCTCTTTTTCATCAATAATTGGAATACCAACATTTACATCAATTACATCTGCATTTGCTTCTTTTTGTTTTAAAGCTTCCTGAATTACATATGCTAAATCATTATTTACTAAAGCTTCCTTTAGTTTTTTCTTACCTGTAGGATTTAATCTTTCACCAATTACAGTTATTTTGTTATCCATTATAACAGTATTTCTTGCAGAGCAGACGGTAGTTAATTTGTTAGCAGTTTTTACAGTAGGATGTAGAGATTTCAATGCTTCTATAGACGCACTAATATAATCAGGATTAGTACCACAGCAGCCTCCAAATATTGATACACCTTTTTCAGCCATTATTTTAATATTTTCAGAGAACTCTTTTGGAAGAACATTGAATGAAATTTGACCATTAATTAGCTCTGGAAGACCTGCATTAGGCTGAACGATTACTGGCACAGAAGCATAAGAAAGTATATCAAACACAATAGGAAGAAGTTCTTTAGGACCTAAGGAACAGTTTACACCTAAAGCATCTACACCTAAGCTTTCTAAAATTTGAACCATCGTGATAGGATCAGTACCTGTTAGAGTTCTGCCATTTGCTTCAAAAGTCATAGTGCAGAATACAGGCAGATTAGAATTTTCCTTTGCAGCTAAAATAGCTGCTTTAGCTTCATAAATATCAGTCATAGTCTCAATAAGAATAATATCAGCACCAGCATTACTTCCTGCAATAACTTGTTCTGAAAAGATATCATAAGCTTCTTCAAAAGAAAGTGTTCCAATAGGTGCAAGAAGATTGCCGATTGAACTTATATCTAATGCTACAAATAAATCATTTTGATAAGCAACAGCTTTTTTTGCTATTTTTACACCAGAAGTAATTATTTCAGCTACAGAATATTTTGTGTTTTTAAGTTTTAATCTATTAGCACCAAAGGTATTTGTAGTAATAATGTTAGCTCCTGCATCAATATATTCTGTATGTATTTTTTCAACAATATTAGGATGAGTAATATTATATGTATCAGGAATTTCTCCAGTTTTAAGGCCGGATTTTTGAAGCATAGTACCCATAGCACCATCGAAAAAAAGAAATTTATCTTTAAGTATATTTAAAACTTCCAATTAATTATCATCCTTTCATTTTCAGACTTATAGAAGTATTTTAACATAGATGTATACTTGATACAAGGTTAGATATTTTGCTAATCAATGTTTGGGAATTATATATTTACTAAAATTAAAAAGGTTGTTTGATGTATGTACTCCATTCATATCAATATAATCTGCTGTATAACATCCATCCCAAGGAAAAACAGATATGTAATTTTCATTATAAACATCAATTACATACTTAACTTTGCTAAATGTAAAATACATTCTGTAAGCAGGTTTTGAAGGCAAATCAGAAGGTTTATTAATAAAATTACTTTTTTTTAGTTCTGCAATAAAATTATGTATTGTTTCATTATCCTCTAATGATAGTGATTTTTCAGAATAAAAATTTGTTTCAATTATAGTACATTTGTATTTTGGTTCTAAGGCAATGTTATTCGAAAGCTCCTTTGTATAATAATAATTAAATGGCTTATCTTTTGATATGTTATAGTTATTAATAGTATAATTTCTAATTTTAAAATTACAGCCTGACAATATAAAAAAACAACATAAAACAAGGATCAAGCATATTATGTTTTTTTTCAAAATTCATCACCTTACTAAATTAATTATTAATATTAATATGATATTGTATATTTAAATATTACATTATATAATTTATTAAGTATGGTGGTGATTAGCATTGAATATATATATTGTAAGGCATGGTGAGACTGATGAAAATAAAAAAGGCAATTTTTATGGAAGTACTAACATTGATTTAAATGATGAAGGAATTAAGCAGGGCGAAATTTTGTCAAAAGAATTGAAATTAATTGAGTTTGATTATGTTTTTATAAGTGAGAGTAAAAGAGTAAAACATATGACAGATATTATATTAAAGAATAAAATATCAAATATTATTACAGATAAAAGGCTGAATGAAATTGATTTTGGACTATTTGAAGGCAAAAATTATAAAGAACTTTGCAAATTATTTCCGAAAGAATGTGAATCATGGAACAATAATTGGAAAGAATTTCAGCCGCCTAAAGGTGAAAGTTATATACATTTTTATAATAGGGTATCAGAATTTATGAAGGATATACTTAAATATTCGTGTGAAAACGTATTAATTGTAACACATAGTGGTGTTATAAAAAGTATATATTGCTATATATTAGATCAAAACATAGATTTATTTTGGAGATTTTCTTCCAAAAATGGAGACATGAGTATTATAAAATATGAATATGAGTATTTGTTTATCGATTCTATAAAACATATAAAATAAATACACTATAATCCTATACAAAGTTCAAACAAATTTATATAGGATTATTGAAAAATAATAAAAAATAAAATACAATTATAATATATTGAATTTCATGTATACTTTCCTTGTCACATTTAGTTTTAATTAATTTGTGAATGATAGCAAGGAGAATCTTCTTTTAGAAATTTAATGTAACTTTGTGACTGAGGATAGTGTAGTAATAAGTATTAATTTTGGAGATGTAGTCATGGCAGAAAAAACAATATTAAAAGACGAAATTAAGGATAAAATTAAAAGACCAAGTATGTATAAGGTTATAATTTATAATGATGATTATACAACTATGGATTTTGTTGTAGAAGTTATTATGAGAGTTTTTCATAAAAGTAATGTTGAAGCTACTAAAATAATGCTTGATGTTCATAATTTAGGAAGAGGAATAGTCGGCATATATTCTTATGATATTGCATCAAGTAAAATATCTAAAGTGAATAAAATGGCTAGAAGTGAAGGATTTCCGTTAAAATTAAGTATGGAAGAGGAATGAATTATGAAATTAGATGATATTGCAAGTAAAATTTTTTCTGAGGCCTATTCTGAGGCTAAATTGCTAAAACATGAGTACTTAACTCCAGAGCATATTTTATATGCATCGTTGTTTTTTGATGAAGGCAGAAAAATAATTGAAAATACTGGTGGAAATGTTGAAACATTAAAAGCTGAATTGAAAAATTATCTAAAAAATAATATTGATGAGGTTGAAGATGTGGAATTAACTGAATCTTCAGGATTACAAAATATTATTAATAGTACAGGAAGACATATATTATCATGTGGCAAGGATGTTATTACTATTGGTGATATTATTGTATCAATTTTTGATGAAGAAAAGTCTTTTGCCAGTTATTTTTTGAGAAAAGAAGGAATAGAGAGAATAGATATATTAAATTATATTTCTCATAATAATTCAAAAATTAATATGAAAAGTGAAAATTACAATTCAAAATCTAATGATAAAGGGGTTTCGGATCAAAATGAAGATTCATTTAAATCATATGTAGTGGATTTAAATCAAAAAGCTTTATCAGGTAAGTTTGACCCGCTTATTGGAAGAGAAGATATAGTACAAAGAACATTACAGATATTATGCAGACGTGTTAAAAATAATCCAATTCATGTAGGAGAAGCCGGGGTTGGTAAAACAGCTATTACAGAAGGGATTGCAAAACTAATAGTTGAAGATAAGGTTCCAGATATTTTAAAGGGCAGTAAAATATATAGCATGGATATGGCTTCTATGTTAGCTGGCACTAAATATAGAGGGGATTTTGAAGAAAGAATTAAAAAGGTATTAAATCAAATCTCAAAGCAGGAAAAATCAATTGTTTATATTGATGAAATTCATACTATTGTTGGAGCAGGTTCAATTTCTGGTGGAGCTATGGATGCTTCAAATATTTTAAAACCATTTCTGACAGAAGGAAACATTAAGTTTATTGGTTCGACTACATATGATGAATATAAAAAATATTTTGAGAAGGATAGAGCATTATCACGAAGATTTCAAAAAGTAGATGTTTTAGAACCATCTATTGAAGATGCAGTAAAGATTTTAAATGGGCTTAAGGCTTCTTATGAAGCTTTTCATAATGTATTTTATACAAAGGAAGCAATAGAGAAGGCAGTGGAATTATCTTCAAAATATATACATGATAGGTTTCTTCCAGATAAGGCTATTGATGTTATAGATGAAGCTGGTGCATATGTAAGACTCATAAAAAGTAATGGACATATAACTATAACAGAAAAAGATATAGAGAAAGTTATTTCTACTATGGCAAAAATACCAGAAAAGAATATTTCACAAAATGAAAATGAAAAACTTAAAAATTTAGATAAACTGCTCAGTAAAGAGATTTTTGGACAGAAAAATGCTATTGATATAATTGTTAAATCTATTAAAAGATCAAGAGCAGGATTTAATGAAGAACAAAAGCCTGTTGCTTCTTTACTTTTTGTAGGGCCAACAGGTGTTGGCAAAACTGAAATAGCAAAACAGCTTTCCATTATTTTTGGAATACCGCTGATTAGATTTGATATGAGTGAGTATCAGGAAAAGCATGCAGTTGCAAGACTAATTGGTTCTCCTCCAGGTTATGTAGGCTATGAAGAAGGCGGACTTTTAACTGAGTCAATTAAAAAAACTCCATATTGTGTTTTACTATTAGATGAGATTGAGAAAGTACATCCAGATATATTAAATGTTTTACTTCAAATTATGGATTATGCTACATTAACTGATAATACCGGTAAAAAAGCAGACTTTCAGAATGTTATATTAATTATGACATCTAATGCAGGTGCCAGAGATCTTGGAAAAACTATGATAGGATTTGGAAAAAGAACTTTTGAAGATGAAATTATTGTTAAAGAAGTTGAAAGAATCTTTTCACCAGAATTTAGAAACAGACTTAATGATATAGTTGTATTTAATAGAATTAATGAAGAAATGGCTTTACTTATTGCAAAAAAAGCTATTACAAAGTTTAAAGGGAAACTTACTGAAAAAAATATAGAACTTATTGTAACAGATGAATGCTTAATGTGGCTGGCTGAAAAAGGTTTTTCATCAATTTATGGAGCTAGGGAAATATTTAGAATAGTAGATCAGGAAATTAAAACCTTCTTTATAGATGAAGTTCTTTTTGGAAGCCTCTCTAAGGGCGGGAAAGCATTAATTAACATAAAAAATGGTAATGTTAACATAGAAAAAGTTGAAAAAGAGTTAATTGAGTGCTAGTTATATTATTTTAATATTTAAAAAAATATTAAAATGTTATTGACATATATAATAAAATTGTTATATAATCTTTCTTGTGGCTTAGAGGCTCCTTGGTCAAGCGGTTAAGACACCACCCTCTCACGGTGGGATCAGGGGTTCGAGTCCCCTAGGAGTCATAGAAAAACACATTAAAGTTTGTATCTTTAATGTGCTTTTTTTTTTAATAGTAAAGTTTAATAAAAAAATAATCTTATTTTTTATAATTTTATATTTAAATATATTGTAATATAGTGTAAAATTGATAAAGTATATTAAATATTATTAATATTAAATTATTATTACAATATCCTTGGTCACAAAGTTTCAATAAATTTCTAAAAGAAGCTTCACTTTGTTATTATTTACAAATTAATTGGAACTAAATGTGACGGGGACAGTATACATGCAAAGGAAGGGAAATGATGGATATAACAAACAAAAATGAAAAAGCTAAAAGAAAAAGATCATACAAAACAATAATATTCTGTATCATATTTGAAATGGTGTTTACATTGATTTCTGCACCGTTAATCCTTTTTTATGGACCATTTCAGCATGCAAAAAAAATTGCTGTTGGTACAATTAACATTACAATGCATAGAAAGTATTTAAAATATATTTATTCACAAAAACAGATTGATGAAATACTTGGTAACGGAAAATCTTCTAGTGAAAAAATGTTACTTGCAAGTAAAACTACAGATGAAAAACAGAATCTAGATGATGTAAAAGTACCTACTAAACATGATGATACAATAATAAGATATAATGTTTCAGGTACAAAATTTGATGGATATATGCTTGAGGTAAAGGATGCTACTAGAGTAAAGGTAGGTTATACAAATAAATTAAATGTAGAAGGAGAAAGAACAAGTCAAATAGCAGAAGATCATAATGCTATTGCAGCAATAAATGGTGGAGGATTTTTGGATGAAACTCCAGATGGGAAGTGGATTGGTACAGGCGCTTATCCTATGGGTTTATTGATGTCAGGCGGAAAATTAATAAATGGTGACGAAAATGAGTATGCTGATGTTATGGGACTTACAGAAAAAGGTCAATTAATAGTAGGACAATATAATGCAAAAAAATTAAAAAATTTAGGAGTAACTGAAGCAATAGCTTTTGGACCAGCTATAATTATAAATGGAAAACCACAGATTTATGGTGAAGGAAGTTTGGGTGTTAATCCAAGAACTGCTATTGGACAGAAGAAAGATGGAACAATATTACTTCTTGTAATTGATGGCAGACAGCTTGATGGAACTTCAGGATTAAAAATAGGAGCAACTATGGGAGATGTGCAGAAAACATTGCTTGATCATGGTGCATGGAATGCAACTAATTTAGATGGAGGCTCTTCTTCTACAATGTATTATGAGGGAGAAGTAATAAATAATCCTTGTGATTGGTCAGGCGAACGTTCAGTATCTTCTGCAATATATGTTGAGCCATAGGGGAGAGTGTATTATGAAATTATTTAGGAGGATTGTTATATTAATAGTGGCATCACTATTAGTGCAAACAGGGGGGTTATTATACATTGATCGTTTTTATTTATCAAATGAAACAAAAATAAAGTCAGTTAAAGTTACTGATGCTCCAAAACCAAGTAAAGTCGCAGAATTTCAGGTTTCTATTCCAGATGATGCGAAAAATATTGAGGTTTCTTATGATTCTAAATATATAGCCTTTAATGAAGGTGATGATTTAAAAGTATTAAGTACTGTTAAAAATACAAGTATCATAACTGTTAATCCAGAAAAAAATGCAAAAATATCATATTATAAATGGTTTAAAGATAGAGATACGATTTTAACTGGAGAAAAATCAAGTACTGAGGATGGAGGTAAGATAAGATTTTATACATATGATGTATCTAAAAATAAAAAAGTTGTAATTAGGGATAATCTTAATAATAAAGATACTGATATAAATATTAATACTAAATTTGATTTAAGTGATTTAGAAATGTCTTCTTTGACGAATGTGTTTTATATTAAAATAAATCGTGGAGGAACAAGTGGAATATATGTTATTGACATAATGTCTCAATTACAAACAATTTTTAAAAATAAAGCTATAGGAGAAATGCTGATTACAAGGTTAGATGATAAACTTGTATATGAAAGTATTTTAAATTCAAAAGAACCTAAAATTATGGTTACTAACTCATTAAATACTATTGATAAGACAATAGAAATTAGTGGTGTTTCAATTCCTAGCCTTTTGGGTATAGATACTAATGATAATATATATATCGGACAGGTTGAAAATAATAAAGTAAGCAAAATTTTTTATGGGCAAATGTCAGATGATACAAGTAAGTGGAAATCTATATCTTTGCCAATACCTTCATCTAAAGAAGATATTAATATAACATCGAATGGAAAGATTTATGTTAATGATAATTTGAGTGGAGTAATAACAGAGGTATCTTCAGGAATTAAAACTGCATATAAAGGTCAATTTTTGCAGCTTTATAATGGAGGAATTGCTTCAAAATCTGACGGGAAATTAGTAAAGACAATTTTGAAATAAGATATACTTTATTTAGACCAAAGACAGTATAGTTTAAAATGAAAGGGTGATGTAATTGTTTGGAAATATTGACATAGCATATAAATTATTTAGTATTCCTGCTATACTTTTGGGGTTTACTTTCCATGAATTTGCTCATGCTCTTGTTGCAGATAGACTTGGAGATAGAACACCTAGGTTTCAAGGAAGATTAACATTGAATCCAGTAGTGCATATAGATATCGTTGGGTTTATATTGATTATGCTTACAGGTTTTGGATGGGCAAAGCCTGTTCAAATAAATCCTAATGCGTACAAACATTATTATAAAGATGATTTAAAAGTATCTATAGCAGGTCCTATTGCTAATATTTTATTAGCTTTTGTTTTTGCAATAATAACTTCTATATATACTCACTTTATTTATAGATATATCCCTTTATATTTAAGCAATCCATTAAAAGTTATTTTATTATCTATTATATTGACTAACTGTTCATTATTTGTGTTAAATTTAATACCAATTCCAGGATTTGATGGTTTCCATATATTAAGAGATTTGTCCCCAGCAGTTTTTATTAAGATAGAAGATGCATTATATCAATATCAAATGATTATTTGGATTGCATTAGTTTTTCTATTATCAAATTTTATAAGTGTACCTTCATATGCATTATATAACTTATTTATTAAGATAACAATGCTGCAGTAGCTGGTCTTTACTTCATTTAGATATATTTAGTTCCAATTAATTTGTGAAAGATAGCAAGTTAAGCTTTTTTCACAAGTTAATTGGAACTTTGTGATTGAGGA
This sequence comes from Bacillota bacterium, assembly GCA_030705885.1. Lineage (GTDB taxonomy): Bacteria > Bacillota > Clostridia > Clostridiales > Clostridiaceae > JAUZPN01. The sequence goes on from JAUZPN010000024.1 coordinate 20,593, forward strand.
TAGTATATAGAATATTTAATTATTTTTTTACAATATTTTTTCCATCGCTTTCAATGATAATTGTTCCATCTTTATCAGTTCTGTAAATTGTACATTTTGCTTTCTTTAAGGAATCTAAAGTTTCTTTATGAGGATGTCCATAATCATTATTAACACCACAGCTTATTATTGCAATTTTGGGCGAAACTTTATTTAAAAATTCTGTTGATGTTGAAGTATGACTTCCGTGATGGCCAACTTTTAATACATCAGCAGATACATCAAAATTTTTATCTGTCATTTCTTTTTCATTAAGCTTTTGAGCATCTCCTGTAAATAAAAATTTTGTAGTACCATATGTTATTTTAACTACAGCTGAATATAAATTTAAGTCATTATCAGCATATTTTTTAGAAACAGGTGCTAGAAATTTACATTCTGTATTTATACCTAAATCTAGTGAAACGTCAGATTTTGCAGTTTGAATTTTCATGTTTTTTTTCTTTAAGGCACTAACCATGTTTTCAAAAGTTTTAGTGTTAGTCGTTATTGCAGGTGCATAAAAACTACCTATGTCAAAAGTTTTTATTACTTTAGCCATTCCACCTATATGATCTTCATGTGGGTGTGTAGCTATTACATAATCGAGTTTTGTTATTCCCTGTTTTTTCAAGTAGTCAATAACTGTATTTGTACTTTCAGTAGTACCTGCATCAATTAACAAATTTTTATTATTGATTTGAATTAGTTCACAATCACCTTGACCTACATCGATATAATGTACCACAAGCTTGTTAGATTCAGTACTATTTTCATTAGAAACGGAAATACCATTTGTGCATCCAGAGAAAATTAAACTTAACAGAACTAACAATAGAATTGAAAATTTTATATTTTTCATTTTTACAATAAAACCTCCTTTTTTAAAATTTTGTCCAATTATTCAATCGTTGAATTTTTCAAATTAAGATTGTATAATAAATACTATACTTTACTCGTAACATTTGCAGAATGAATAGATTTTTTGCAGGATAAATATATGATATCATAAATATAAATATTAAGGAACAATAAAAAAAGTATTATAAAATATAACTTTTGAGGAGCAGATTAATAATGAATTCATTTTTATGGAAATTAGACTTTGTCAGGTATATCATTGTGGCTTGCACAAAATTACCAATGATTAATAGAAAAAGAAAAAAAGGTTTAGTAAAAGAAGTTGAAGCTTATATAAATGATTATGCTGAACATTGGGGGAAACATACAATAAACAAAGCTGGTATTAAAATGAATATAAAAGGACTAGAAAATATACCAAAGGAAACATGCCTTTTTGTTGCAAATCATCAAAGCTTATTGGATGTTCCTGTAATGATGGGTTTTTTGAATAAACCAATTGGTTTTATTGGAAAAAAAGAACTTGCTAAAGTGCCAGGAATAAGTACATGGATGAAACAGCTGCACTGTATTTTTATAGATAGGGAAAATGTTAAAGAAGCAGTAAAGACAATAAATCTAGGAGTAGAGTATTTAAAAAGTGGATATTCTATGGCTATTTTCCCTGAAGGCACAAGGGGAAAGGGAGAGGAACTTGGAGAATTTAAAAAAGGAAGTTTGAAACTTGGAACTAAGGCAGGTGTACCAATTGTACCAGTAACTATTGATGGAACATATAATACTTTAGAGGCAAATGGATGGAAAATGATACCTAATACGATAAACCTTACTGTTGATAAGCCTATATATGTAAGTAGCCTTACCAAAGAAGAACAGAATGATCTTATAATAACAATTAAAAATATTATTTCTGAAAACTTAAAAAATAATAATGCTTAATGGAAGGATGATTTATTTTGATACCTAAAAAAATAAAAATAGGTGATACTATTGGAATTGTATCACCTGCCAGCATAGAAAATATAAGTTCAATAGAGAAAGGTATAAGATTCTTTCAAAACAAAGGTTTCAATGTTAAAGAGGGTAAGCATATTTATGATAAATGGGGATATTTTGCAGGCAGTGACCAAAGCAGAGCTGAAGATTTAATGGATATGTTTTTAGATGATGAGGTTAATATGATATTATGCCTTCGTGGTGGTTATGGTACTATGAGAATTCTGAATTATATTGATTTTAATGAAATATCTAAGCATCCAAAAATATTTGCAGGATTTAGTGATATAACGGTATTATTAAATTCAATTTATGAAAAATCAAATTTAATTACATTTCATAGCCCAATGTTAAGCAGTAATTTTGAAGATATTGATACATCTGAAAGCTTTTTTTATGCTTTATGTGAAGGAGATAAGCCATATAGTATAAAAAATCCAGATGGTTATGAACTTAAAGCTGAAATAGATGGTAAAGCAGAAGGAGAATTAGCAGGCGGCAATATTTCTCTTTTATGCTCTCTTATGGGGACACCTTATGAAGTCGATTTTACAGATAAAATATTATTTTTAGAAGATATAAAAGAGGAACCATATAAAATTGATAGGATGTTAACTCAGCTATTGATTTCTGGAAAGCTGGAAAAGTGTAAAGGTTTTGTTTTAGGTCAGTTTTTTGATTGTGATGCAGCTAATTCAGATAGAGGCTTTTCTTTAAAAGAGGTACTTGAAAATAGAATATTATCATTAAATAAACCAACGTTTTCTAACTTCATGTCAGGTCATATGTATCCTAAACTTACAATTCCAATTGGAGCAAAGGTTAGTCTCAATTTTGATAAATTATGTATTGATGTTTTAGAACCAGTAATTATATA
>JAUZPN010000240.1 GCA_030705885.1 Bacillota bacterium
GAGTATCATTAGATGCTGATAAACTTTTAATTGGATTTTCAAGGAGAGCAGCACCATATAAAAGAAGTAATTTTATTTTTACAGATGAAAGTATTATAGATCCTCTTTTAAGCAGCGGAAGGATTCAGATAGTTTTTTCAGGAAAAGCACATCCATTAGATGACACTGGAAAACAGATTGTTAAGAATATAGTTGATATGGCAAACAAATATCCTGATTCTGTAGTATTCCTAGAAAATTATGATATGACTATAGGCAGAATGTTTACTAGAGGAGCTGATATATGGCTCAATAATCCAAGGAGACCAAAAGAAGCCAGCGGTACATCTGGAATGAAGGCTGCAATGAATGGAGTATTAAATTTCAGTACATTAGATGGATGGTGGCCAGAAGCTTGTATTCATGGTGTCAATGGATGGCAGTTTGGTGATGGCTTTGAAAGTAAGGATGACACATTACTTGATGAAAATGACTTAAAAGGTCTTTATGAGGTCTTGCTTAAAGAAATTATACCTACTTATTATAATGATAGGCAGAAATGGGCTCAGATGATGGAACAAAGCATTCTAACAACTAAAGATAAATTTTCAGTTAAAAGAATGCTTGAAGAATACTATTCAAAAATGTATATTAAGTAATAAAATTTTCTCTATCAACAAATCTTGTTTCAATTATTAGATGATTAACTAAAATTTCGTTACCCCTTAATAATTTATTTATTAATAGTTTTGCAGCAGATTTTCCAAGTTCTTCTGAATTAATATCAACAGAGGAAAGTCTGCTGTATTTGTATTCTGCTTGCGGGATATTATTAAAACCAACTATTGAAATATCATTTACAGAATATATTTCTTTTAATGCTTTTATAGCACCAAGAGCTAAAAGGTCATCAGTTGCAGTCACAGCATCAGGTTTCTTATATTTTAATATTTTCTGCATTAATTCATATCCATTTTGTTCTGAAAATTCATTACCTTCAGCAGTAAGTCTTTCATCAAAAGGTATTCCATGGTTTTCAAGAGCTTTTTTATATCCAGCTAATCTATCTTTTGACATATTCATGTCGGTTGATGCACCAATAAAAGCAATCTGCTTTTTTTCATTATATATAAGTCCGCTGACTACATTAAACATAGCATTATAATTATCATTATCTACCCATAATATATTTTCTGGGTTTTCTGGACGTCCTACTACTACAAAAGGATAATCTATTTCTTTAAGATATTTTATACACTTATCATTTTGATTTGACCTTAGCAGAATTATACCATCAACAGCTTTTCCGTAAGTGTATTTTTTTATTATATCTATTTCTTCATTTTCATCCTTGCTGAAAGAATACATTATATTGTATCCTTTTTTTTGTGCATATACACTTATGCCTTTCATAAGCAGAATGAAAAAAGGGTTATTAAACAAATCATTTTCATTGTTAGGCAGTATGAGACCTAAAACATTGGCTGAATTATTAGCAAGGCTTCTAGCTATCTCATTTGGATGATAACCTAATGTTTTAATTGCTTCAAAAACCCTTGCTTTTGTATCTGAACTTATTTTTGAATTGTTTGATATTACCCTTGAAACTGTAGAAGTTGAAACATTAGCAAGTTTTGCAACATCTTTAATTGTAACAGCCAATATAAATCATCTCCTGTATGTATTTAAGGTATACAACTGTAGTGCAACCGGTTGCGATATTATGATTTTATTGCTTTTTATTAAAAAAGTCAATCTTTTAGTTCAGCCTTATTTTCAGAACTAAAAGGATTAATTCGTATCTCTAAGGAAAATAAATATGGGTATTTTTCGTCTATATGTTTCAAATAATGAAGCCATTCATTTAACAGCAAAATATAAGCTCTATTTACATCTAAAGCTAAGTGATTTAAGTCTGATTTTGAAAGTTTAGTAAAGTCATCTCTATGACATAACTCTTCATATAAATGAAATAAAGCCAGCATAAGCTCAGTAAAAGAATCATTCTCCATTAAATTGGGGTTTTCCATCATAATAAGTAAAACTTGCTTTTTTGAGATAATATAATCTTTTAGCTTTGAAAGATTATTAGAATTGCACTCAAAATTTCCTTGATATTTTTTCAAGAATTTTATAGCATCTTTGTATTGTGTATTAAAATTATCTTGAGTAAATTCTAGCTTGTCTTTTAAATTACTAAAATTATTATCAACTGTTGAAAACTCTTTCAATATTTCTCTTCCCATTTCATTTAGGAATACACCAATAATTACATTTAATTTACTAAGCATTGACTCTTTATCTTTCTTTTCAATGAACTGTTCTATAATTATTGTAACTACTAGTACATAAATTGGTATGAAAGCTAATTGTGCCAATATACTTTCACAAATGTA
>JAUZPN010000241.1 GCA_030705885.1 Bacillota bacterium
TGGTGTAATAAATAATACTGATTATGTATTACTTAGAACTCATATTTTAAAAAATGAACAGAGTTTTCCTAAGGAAAAATCAATAGTACCTACTCCAACACCTACTCCAATAGCACCTACACCTACACCTACTCCAGTCACAGCAACTAAATTAGTAGCTTTGACATTTGATGATGGACCAGATGCTACACTTACACCTTTAGTTCTTGACAAGCTAGACAAATATAAAGTTCCTGCAACATTTATGATGGTTGGACAAAGAGTAAATGATTCTACAAGTACTGTCATAAAAAGAATTGTTGATTCAGGAGATGAAATAGGAAATCATTCCTGGAGTTATTCAAGCATGGATACTATGGATACAGCAACTATACAGAAGAGTATTAATGATACAAATGCAGCTATTTATAAATATTCAGGAACAACACCTAAGTTTTTCCGTGCACCAAATCTTGCATACAGTTCTACTTTATATTCAGCTGTTAACTTAACGTTTGTACAAGGTGTCCTTGCCTTTGACTGGGATCAGACAACAAGTGCCCAAACCAGAGCTAACTATATAATTAATGGTGCAAAAGATGGTGCAATATTTTTAATGCATGATGTTCAGCCACTGCCTCATCCAACACCTGAAGCCCTTGACATTATAATTCCTGAGCTTCAAAAGCAAGGTTATGAATTTGTAACTTTAAGCGAATTATTTAAAAGAAAAGGTATTACACTAAGTCCATCAGATGATAAGGTATACACTTACCTACAATAAGAATAAAAAGCAATGGCAGTAATATTTATTTTATATTGCTGCCATTGTTATATTAACTTTACTTTCATTACTAACAAGTGCTAAAATACTATTATAAATTAGTAAGCGAGGATTTTAGTAATGAGAAAATTAGAGAAAGTTTCAATAATTGGATTAGGTGCTGTTGGCTGCACTTATGGCAGTAAACTTCAGGATTTAATGAAAAATAGTTTTAAAGTTATTGCATCAAAAGAAAGAGCTTTAAAATACAGAAATAATGGTTTTATTATAAATGGAAATCGTTATGATTTCACATATGCAGATCCTAATGAAAAATGTGAGCCTGATGATTTAATAATTGTATCAGTAAAATCAACTCAGCTTAAGCAAGCAATAGAAGACATTAAAAATCATGTTGGACAAAATACTATTATTCTTTCACTTTTAAATGGCATAACAAGTGAAGAAATGATTGGGAATACTTATGGTATGGAAAAGCTGCTTTATTCAATATGCATTGGAGATTACATTCATAAAAATAATGTTATAAATTTTTCTGATATATGCCATATAAAATTTGGTGAGAAAACAAATTTTTCATACTCTGAAAAAGTACAATCTGTTAAAGATCTTTTTGATAGAGCAAAAATTTCTTATGAAATTCCTGAAGATATGATGCACATCCTATGGTGGAAATTTATGATGAATGTTGGAATAAACCAATCTTCAGCAGTTCTTAAAGGTACTTATGGAACTTTTCAGTCAAATAAATATGCAATAGAACTTATGGATTCTGCTATGAAAGAGGTAGTTGAATTGTCTAAAAAAACTGGTGTAAATTTAAATCAAAAAGATTTAGATAATTGGTATAAACTATTAAGCACAGTGAATCCAAACAGCAGAACTTCAATGTGTCAGGATGTTTTGTCAGGAAAGAAAACAGAGGTTGATATTTTTGCTGGAACAGTTTGTGATCTTGGTAAAAAATACGGAATTGAAACTCCAGTAAATAAGACACTGCTTAATATAATAAAATCTATGGAATAATGACTTGCATTATATAATTATATATGTTATAATGAATACGCTTAAATTTATAGTAAATAATGAACCAAAAATATATTTTAGTTACTATATTGTAGACAAAGTTATGTTGTGTCAAAATCTATATAGATTTTGCATAAAGCCTTGTTTTAAAAGAATTTAATAGTGAGTTATTACAAAGAGTTTAAGACATTATTTTTTCGGAGGTACACATTTTTATGAATGGTACAGTTAAATGGTTTAATGGAACAAAAGGATTTGGATTTATTACTGGAGAAGATGGAAAAGATGTTTTCGCACACTTTTCTCAAATAAATTCAGAAGGATACAGATCACTTGAAGAAGGACAAAAAGTTACTTATGACGTAGTTGAAGGACAAAAAGGTCCTCAAGCAGAAAAAATTACTGTTATTGGTTAATTGATTCTGTCAGCTTAGGCTGTAAAGTCAAAAAAGGTTTACCTTAATTGGTAA
>JAUZPN010000242.1 GCA_030705885.1 Bacillota bacterium
ACTTTTTCTTTTTACCATCATCAAGGACAACAACCTCAACAGCTCCATCAATTTCATCAAATGAAACACTATTTGTTTTAAAAGGCAAAATACCTTCAAGAATCTGTTTAATTTTAAATGCAAAATCATAATTATCCATTAACAATCAGACCTTTCTTTTAAAGCATTTTGAATAATAGTCTGTATTATTCAAACATTTTTTGTTATAACTTTACCCCAAGAATATTTTAAAATAATAGAATCTCCTTTTTTATCAATTACCTTCAAAGAATATTTATCTACTTTTTCAATTGAAATATCATCAATTACAAAATTTAATTTAATAAATTCATATACTTTATATTGTTGTACTGAATCAAATTTTATCATTTTTTTCACCTGCAATAATAGTTTTCATCATATCAGCAAAAAAGCCCTCTTTTCCAGTAGCTCCAAACATAGCATTATTTGTTTTTTCTACACCATCCATCCATTGACCAACTACAAATCCAACAATGGCACTTTTAGAAATACCATATCTTAAACCATATTCATTAAGCTTATTGTCCATTTCTTCACTTATCATTACATTTATTCTTTTAGTTGACATTTTTATCACCTCTATAAACATATTACATCACAATGATAATACTGTCAATATATATATTTTTTTATGAATTTATAAATGTAAACATAGTAAACACATGTAAACATATTGCAATTACTAGTTTTTAAATGTATTACATGTATACGATATATTGCGGGTTTTTACCTGATCGGGAAGACACGAATTTTTTTAATGAATTATTTTTCGTATACTGTGGAAGGGAACATATATTTGTCATTTTTACTTTTTGTTACGGGACATGCCCGATTTACTTTTCTTTTGTTTTTAGAATGGGGATTGCAAACATACCAAAAACACCGCCAGTACATGCCTAAAGGGTAGACACAGAACTGCGGTGTATTACGGCTACAGTATACTTAATCGATTAAAGCTTACTTTTATTTTACGCCTTTTACGCGTTGCTATTTGACATTGAGTATATCCGTTGAATGTGATAATATTATTCTATAGAGTTTGATATTGTATCGTTATTTAACCATTTAATTTTAACGTAGTCATTCTCAAAGTCATAAGGTATACTGTTAGCGGACAGTGTACCCCTTTTTAATTCTAAAGCTGTTTTAAGCCCTTTAGTGCAGTAATAAGATTTAGCGTTCAATTCCTTTATACTAGTTGCTATATTCTTATTTATATACTTTGTGATATACTTACTAACTTTTACTTTACTTTTTACAGGACTAAGAGAAATCCAACCAAATCTATCTCTATAATGCATCCAATCAAGATAACCATGTTCATTTTTAACTAAGTGTTCTTTTGGAATACCTTTTACTAATCCATGCATATGCCAAGACACCCCATCAGAATGAAGCTCTGGGATGAATATATATTCAACTTTGCATTTATGCAGCCGATTGTAATTTTGAAGAAATACCCCAAAATCTTTATAATATTCTTTTAAATTATCCCTAGCATATTTTTCTTTATTAATAGTTAATGTGACAAAATACTCAAAATCATTACATAGAGCATATTCAAATACTTTATTTTTTGCCCTGGATAGATTATTTTCTAACTTTTTTTTATTAGTACCACGAACTTTTTTTCGTGTAATTTCATACCCTTTTTGTCGAACAGGACTTTTAAAATATGTCAGCTTGTACATACTATCATTGTATTTTTTTAAACTTACAAAATCACGCACATATAATGACTGATATATCAACACAAACACCACCTTTTAATATTTATTTTTTCGGGACCCTACCCGCTATTTATTTAATATTAATTAATCACTATGTACAGTTAAGTGATACTTTGTCTAGTAAGTAAACCCCAATTCGCTACGCTAGAATAGGGGCTTTACATGATAAACATAAGTTAATAAAAAATTCGTTTTTAAATTATTTATTAATCAATAATCTTTTAAAGTTTCCTTGCCGCTTTCGCTAGGCAAGGAAAACCCTTTAAAAAAATTTATTGGATTAAATAAATATAATTAAATCTCACGAACTTCTATAATAAACTTTTTCTTTTTACCATCATCAAGGACAACAACCTCAACAGCTCCATCAATTTCATCAAATGAAACACTATTTGTTTTAAAAGGCAAAATACCTTCAAGAATCTGTTTAATTTTAAATGCAAAATCATAATTATCCATTA
>JAUZPN010000243.1 GCA_030705885.1 Bacillota bacterium
AATGAGGATATGATAGTTACGCAATTTCCTATGGGCACATTGGAAGAACTTGGCTTACTAAAAATGGACTTTTTAGGGCTTAGAACGCTGACAGTTATTAGAGATACCATAGAAATGGTTAAAAATAATAGAAATGATGATGTAGATATTGATAAAATAAACTTTGAAGATAAAGAAGTATATAAAATGATAGGAGAAGGAAAGACTGTTGGAGTTTTTCAACTCGAATCTCCAGGAATGACCAGTTTTATGAAAGAACTTAAACCTGACAGTTTAGAGGATATAATTGCAGGAATAAGTTTATATAGACCAGGACCGATGGCTGAAATTCCAAGATATATTGAAAATAAAAAGCATCCAGAAAAACTTACCTATGAAACGAATGAACTTGAGCATATACTTCATGTTACATATGGATGTATGGTATATCAGGAACAGGTAATGCAGATAGTAAGGGACTTAGCTGGTTATTCTATGGGAAGAAGTGATTTGGTAAGACGTGCTATGTCTAAAAAGAAGCATCATGTTATGGAAGAAGAAAGGCATAACTTCATTTATGGAATTACTGATGATAATGGAAATGTTGAAGTTCAAGGCTGTATTAGAAATGGGATAAAAGAGGGATCAGCTAATAAAATATTTGATTCAATGATGGATTTTGCTTCCTATGCTTTTAATAAAAGTCATGCTGCATGTTATGCAGTACTTTCATTCCAAACAGGTTATTTAATGAAATATTATCCTACAGAATTTATTGCAGCAATGCTTAACAGTGTTATGGGAATAAATGAAAAAGTAGCTTATTATATAAGGTTTGCAAATGAAATTGGTATAAAGGTTTTGCCGCCAGATATAAATGAGAGCTATGGAAAATTTACTGTAAAAGGAAATGAAATAAGATTTGGACTTACAGCTGTTAAAAATGCAGGCAATAATGTTATAGAAAGCATAGTAAAATCAAGAAATGAAAAAGGAAAATTTAAAAATCTATCTGATTTTTGTAATAAAATTGATTTAAGCTGTATTAATAAAAGAACTGTAGAAAGTCTCATAAAGGCAGGAGCTTTTGACTGTTTTAATGTTTATAGATCTAAACTTCTTTCAGTATATGAAAAATTACTTGATGGTATCAATAGTCAAAGGAAAAGGAATGTTGAAGGACAGATAAGCTTATTTGATACATTAGGTGACAGCTTCCCTGAAATAGAATTAAAATATCCAAATATAAATGAATTCGAAAAAAAATACATTTTGTCAATGGAAAAAGAGATGACTGGACTTTACTTATCAGGTCATCCTTTGGAAGAATATGAAGAAATATTAAAAAATAAAACCAGCATTAAAATTTCAGATATTGTTGTAAAAGAATCACTTGAAACAGATGGAATCAGTGAAGAATCACTTCAGGAAGATGCTGAATCACAAATTTCCAATATTTTAGATGGCAACATTGTGATTATTGGCGGAATAATATCTGAAGTAAGCAGAAAGCTTACAAAAAATAATGATAGAATGGCATTTTTAAGGCTTGAGGATTTGTATGCAGGTATTGAAGTGATTATTTTTCCTAAAATCTTTGAGAAATATAAAAGTTTGATAGAAGAAGATAATATGGTTATTGTTAAAGGAAGAATCAGTATAAGAGAAGGTGAACAGCCTAAAATACTTTGTGAAGAAATTACTGAATTAACTAAAGAGCAAGATAATAATAGCAATGAATTAACTAAAACGCAAAATAATAATAACTTAGAAGATACTAAAAATTATATTGCTGTTGATAAAGAAAAATTAACAAAGGAAAAATTATATATTCTTGTTGATAATGAAAGTATTATTAAAATTGTATTACCAGATTTGAAACAGATATTTTTATCCTACAAGGGAAATACTGAGATTATCATTTGTACAAGAAAGGAAAGAAAGAAAATGCTTTTAAATGATATTAGAATTAATTATAATTCTGATATTGTTCAAATATTAAAAAATAGATTAGGAGAAGAAAATATAAAGGTTAAATAATA
>JAUZPN010000244.1 GCA_030705885.1 Bacillota bacterium
AGGCTAATACTAGGAAAATAGAAACAAATTTTTTCATTAATATATCTCCTCGCTTACTTTGAAATTTGTTTGGTAGAATTATTAGGTAAATTACTGAAATTTTGTTTTGAAGCATGTTTGAATTTTGGGTAATTGTTGTTAATATATATGTATGATATTATCATACATATATATTGTTATGCAATTATTTTTTATAAGCTTATACTATAACTGCCTTCTATAAAATATTCTAAAACGATTCTAAAATATCATCACTTATAACTCCAGTTCCTCCAACTGCTGTAATGTTTAAAATTGAATTATTATTATCATTAACAAAAGATTTTGTTGAATCATCTACTCTTGAATCTACAAGAAGTATAGGTGATTTTGTTTTTGCTGCAAGAGCAGAAGCTGCAAGGGCATCAGGAAAATTATTTCCTGTTGCTAAATATACATTAGATATATCCAAATCACTTTTAAAATTTTTTAACACTTCTGTATTTGTTTCATATCTGTTTTTCCCAGATAATCTTATAGGATTTTTTAATGAATTTGCTACAGTATCTGAAATTACACCAGTACCTCCAATAATATAGCTATCTGTTATCGTTGAGCTGTTATCTTTTATATACTGATTAATATCATCATTAATTGAATCTTTAGAAGTAAGTAAAATTGGTTCCCCCTTCATTGCTGCAATTGATGAAATTGACAGTGCATCTGCAAAATTATCTCCTGTTGCAATATTAATTGCTGTTGGACTGCCAAGCTGCTTAGCAATTTTAAGAGAAGTTTCATATCTATTAGTTCCAGCAATACGAGTTGGAATTATTCCTAGATTATTAATCTCAGTTTCAACATCACTTGAAACTGCACCAGTTCCACCAATTATAAATACTTTTTTTACTGAAAGCCTTGTAAGTTCATTTTTAGCTGCATCGCTTAATTTATTTTTTTCAGTAAGTATTATAGGTGCATCATATTTTTTAGCAAGTGGCGCTGCACATAACGCATCAGGGTAATCTTCACCAGTTGCAATTACTGCATATTCTGATGTTGTAGTCCATCCCGCTTCTGAAATCTTAGATGCTGTTTCAAATCTGTTATCACCAGATATTCTGTTTTTTGAAATTGTTTTATTTACAACAGTATAGTTTAAATAAGAACCATCTTTAAATTTTACGGTAATAACTGTATTAGATGTTGTTAATGTGGATAGGTATGATTTGTATAATGTTAAAGTATAACCTGTATCAGTATCTGTTATTGTTTCATCAGTACCATCAATTAATTTAGTTGTACCATTATAAATTCCAACAACTGGATTTGATGCTTTATTTGGTGCTGTAATAACTGTAGTTAAATCAGCTGGTGCAGCTTTTGTAAATGTTCCTTTTGCTGGTGATATAATTTGTGTTTTCCATTGAGCATATAATGTTATATCTGTTCCATTCATTGATATACTTGAATCTGCTGAATAGCTTGTTCCACTTCCATCAGCTGCTGTGTTCCATCCAGCAAATAAATATCCATTCTTTACAAGGGTGTCTGTATTATTAAGTATTGATGCTTTAGATTCTGGAGTATATAAATTATTATCAACTGGTACTGATCCTCCTGTATTTCCATTTCCATTATAGGATACTATATTGCATGCTACTGTTTTATATCCATTCCATGGATTAGTAAAACCTATTGCTGTGTTATGGTAATAAATTGTAAGTGTTGATGGACAATTTCTAAATACATTATCACCAATGCTAGTAACAGAACTAGGAATATTAATACTGGTTAAACTGGAACAACTCTGAAATGCATAATTACCAATGCTAGAAACAGAAGTAGGAATAGTAATACTAGTTAAATTAGAGCAATCCTCAAATGCAGCATTACCAATGCTAGAAACAGAACTAGGAATAGTAATATTGGTTAAACTGTAACAATCATAAAATGCATAATCAGCAATGCGAGTAACAGCATACCCATCAATCTTGTCTGGGATAACTATATTTCCTTCAGAACCTGTACATCTTG
>JAUZPN010000245.1 GCA_030705885.1 Bacillota bacterium
CTGTCACTAATTTCCTGTTAAGGTCCGTATTGAACTTTAACCTACAAAATTATTATTTACAGATAAAAATAAAGTATAGATGGAAATTCTATGAAAAATTTTAATTTAATACTTTAGATGTCACTTCAAGAATATATAAATGAGTAAATTGCACAATTTAATGTTTGGCTTTAATAAAAATTTTAATCTTTGTAGCCATTTTTTCGTATAGCAAAGCTAGTCATACTCATGACTGTGGATAACTTTCTAATTTTCTAATTTTCTTGAGCGATAATTGTTTTAAGCCGTAGGCTTATTAACAGCAATGGTTCCCGCAATTAATGCAATACAGCTTAGTAAACAAGTAGCAATTACTTTCTTTATACCAGCTGAACGTTGATTGTTTACATTCAAATGTTCTTTGAGCCTAGAGTTTACTCTCTCAATAGAGGTTCTTTTATTAAATAGATTTTTATATTGTTCAGTGTGCCTTGGAGGATACGTGTAGTATCTATTTTCAGATTTATAGTTAATTTTTAAGCAGTATCCATAATCGGAGTTGCTACACCATTTTGTACCCTGCGGGCAGCTTACTTTACCACAGACATGAGGGCAGCGATACTTTAAATAATCGCCATCTTTTCCCCAGTAAACCAATGGATATCCCATTGAACAAATTGGGTTCATATCCTCATTTAATCCTTCTGGCGAAGTAAAGGAACCCCTATTGTTTAAAGCAATTATAGGTTGAGAAAGCATTTGATGCGTTATATAGTTAAAATTATTTTTAGAATCATACCCTGCATCCATTATAATGTTTTTAGGATTCTTAACTGGGCTATAGTCTTTAATAAACTTATCAAGCAGTTCTACAGCTACTTCACTATCATATTTATTTGCAGGAGTAACTAGTATACTTAATGGAAGCTCGCTATCAGTATCAGCAGCTATGTGTAGTTTATATCCAAACCATTTAATTCGATTTCCATTGGTGTCTAGTTTCATTCCCCAGTTAGCCGATACTCCATCGTTAGATAGTTGGGAATTAGGTTTAGCCTTCTCATAAGCATCAATTTTAGTAGAGTCAACAGCTAAGTTTTCACCAGTTATAATACCTAGACTTTGAGCTTGTTTAACAGTGTTTATAAAGCACTCCTCGAGTTCCTTAGTTTTAGAAATCTTAGTGAAAAATCTTGAGAAACTAGATTCAGATGGAGTAAGGCCAAGAACTGAAAATCCACAATTATATCTAAATACAGGGTCGCAGGTTAGTCTGTCAACCAGTTGCTTTCTATATTTAATTTTTTCTACTTGCATGGCAACTAAAGAGTAAAGCATAGGCTTAATATCATAGCCCTTCGGGCCACGCGTAGCGTGAGACTTGTTTAGGCAGTTTATTAAAAGATCAAAGTTTAATTGTGATAAAATTATTTCTAATTTTGTTACGGGCTGAAATTTTATTATTTCATCAAAGGATAAAAAACTTTCTTGTCGAATATACATAAGTGTTCACCTCGTTGATTTGTATTTGGTTGCACTTTACATATTCGACATTTGGGGTGAACATTCCTTTTTGATTTTTAGAAAACCTGTAATATCAATGGCTACGAAATATGAAATTTACTCATTTAAATATTTACGGCAGTACTCATTGCTCATAACAATTTAGCCTCCTTAAAAAAATAAAATATTAAACCTTTGTATAATTGAGTAAATTTCATATTTCGTAGCCATTGATATTACAGGTTTTCTAAAAATCAAAAAGGAATGTTCACCCCAAATGTCGAATATGTAAAGTGCAACCAAATACAAATCAACGAGGTGAA
>JAUZPN010000246.1 GCA_030705885.1 Bacillota bacterium
ATGGGTAAATTCATACCTAAAAACGCAAGATTAATTATCCCATCTTATGGTGAAAATCAAAAATCAATTGAATATATAGATATTGATGGTGATAAAAAAGACGAAGCAATTATTTTTTTTAAAGAAGAAGGAAAGCAATCATATGATTCTAAAATAGGATTTCTTATATTAAAACAAATAAAAGATAAGTGGACTAATGAAGCATATATAAGTGAGTACAGTAATTCCATTGAATCGGTAACTTTTAAAGATGTTGACGGGGACAGGAAAAATGAAATTATTCTAGACTATAAGATGGAAGGGAGTTCTATTGAGAATATTGGTATTTACAAAGAGAATGAAAGTGATTTCAAAAAAATATTTTCAGCACCTTGTTCCAATTTCATTTTAGAGGATTTAGATATGGATGGAACAATGGAATTGATAGTATTTAATGATGAAAAATGTACATTATACAAGGCTGATAAGCAAGGATTAAGTGAAAAAGATGAGGATGATTTTCTTGGCTTTGAAGGAGGTTCTATAGTTGTACAGGCAGTTAATAAAAGCTCTAAAGCAATTTTAGTAAAATCAGAAAGTTTTTCTAAAGAGATTATGGTAAAAGATAATAAGCTGCAGATTATAGAAAACTAAAGGAAATTTAAAAAAAAGGAGAAGATTATGAAACGTGTATTAATTGTAGAGGATGAAGAAGATATAAGAGACTTCATAGTAATTAATTTAAAAAGAGCAGGATTTGAAGCAGTTGAAGCTGAAAGTGGAGAAGAGGCACTAGCCATTATACAAAATGAAAAAAATTTAGACATTATGCTTTTAGATATTATGCTTCCGGGCATTGACGGTTATAAAGTTTTAAAAAAGACTAGGGAAAATAATTCTTCAATCGGAATCATAATGCTTACGGCTAAAAGTCAAGAAATTGATAAAGTAACAGGACTCAGCTATGGAGCAGATGATTATATTGTTAAGCCTTTTAGTCCAATGGAGTTAATTGCTAGGATAGATGCTATTTTAAGAAGAATAAATAATGAAAACAATATAGAAAATAAAAAGATATTAACTTCAGGAATATTTAAACTAGATCTAGAGGCTAGAAGATTTTTCAAAGAAGATAAAGAAATCGAGCTTACACAAACAGAATTTTTATTGATAGAACTTTTTTTGAAAAATGAAGGGAAAGTCTTAAGCAGAAATGAAATTCTAGATAGTGTTTGGGGCAGCGACTATTTTGGTGATATAAAAGTTGTAGATGTAAATATGAGAAGGGTAAGGCAAAAAGTAGAAAATGATTCTTCTTCACCGGAATATATCAATACAGTAAGGGGCTTTGGTTATAAGTGGGGAAAGGATAAGTAAAGATGAAAGGAATTAAAAAGAGATTATTTTTAAATTACTTAATCGGTGTTTGCTTAGTACTTTTTTCTGTTGAATTAATTTTTATGATATCTATAAAAAATTATTATTATAAATCAGTAGAACAAAGTCTTAATGAAAAAGCTCAATCTTCAGCTACATTTTATAATCAATATTTAAACAAAAATTATGCTAATCTTAGTGACTCATTAGCACCACTTGTTGGAAATAATACTGAACAGCAAAATATAGAGATTCAAATTATAGATAAAAAAGGTAATATTCTTTTAAGCAGTGGAATAGTATCAGATGAAAAGATTC
>JAUZPN010000247.1 GCA_030705885.1 Bacillota bacterium
GGCCATATAGAAATTTGATACAAATAAAATGGATAAACTTATAATCAATAATATTGCTCTTTTCCTAAGCAGAAACTCGATTCCCAATAGGACAAGTGGTAACATATAAACACTATCTAACCACATAATATTAAAAAAGTATCCGATTGAATAAGAAACCAGAGAGTATAGTGTAGAAAAAATTAGTATTGTTACCTTATTAGTCTTAAACAACTTTGAAAGATAAAAGTTCATCATTAGACCAGCTAAGCCAATTTTAATTAGAGTCATTAATACAAATGCCTCTGGCAAATGAGACTTTTGAAAAAAAAGGACTACTATAGAAATAGGACTTGACAGGTAATAAGCAAATGTTCCCCAAAAATTTAATCCCATTCCTTCTTCCCAGGTATAAAGGAGGCTTCCGTTTCCTCCTTTTATCACATCATAAAAGTGATTATAGAATTGAATATATTGAGTATATTGATCTGCCATTAATAAGGATCGGTTTCCAAATGGATAAACCCTCCATAAGACAAGGACACCACCGAGTATAAAAAACGGAAGAAAAAAGGAAATAATTAAACTACTAAATCGAGATAAAGTCCTCTGCATTATTTACCCCCAAAAAAATTTAACTAATTATTTTAAATACCAATTTGGAAATCAAGCCCACAGGTTCTTTTTATTATATTTACCTTTTTAAAACGGCTTGTCTTCCTTTAACTTTTTTAGCATCACTAGATGGAGATTGTTCTTTTATAATATAATTGGGCCTTGCCTTTACCTCGATGAAGATTCTGCCAATGTATTCTCCAATAATCCCAAGGAAAATAAGCTGTATTCCACCAAAGAATAATAAGATAGATACTATTGAAGCATACCCGCCAACAGCATTTCCAAAAAGTATTTTCTTAAAAATGGTATAGAACATATAAAGAAAAGCAGAACTAGCTGTAAAGAATCCAAAATAGGTTGCCCATCTTAATGGAGATGTGGTAAAGGACACTATTCCATCTATAGCATATTGCACTAATTTCCAAAAACTCCAGCTACTAGTACCTACTGCTCTTTCTACATTTTCAAATTCAATACATTTTGACTTGTATCCAACCCACATGAAAAGACCCTTAGCGAAGCGATTTCGTTCTTTTATTCTTAAAAAACTATCTACCGCTTTTCTATCCATTAAACGATAATCCCTTGCTCCGTCAACTATCTGTACATCGCTCATGGCATTAATTAATTTGTAAAACTGTTTCGCAAACCAACTTCGAATTGGAGGTTCACCTGATCGTGTAGATCGCCTTGTGTATACAACATCAAAGCCCTCAACAAACCAATCTTCTATCATTTGTGGCAATAATTCGGGAGGATCCTGTAAATCAACATCCATTAATATAACTGCATCGCCCAGTGCTGCCTCAATACCTGCTAACATGGCTGACTCTTTACCAAAGTTCCTGCTAAAACTAATATATCTGACATTCTTTTCAGCTTTACTTATTTCTCTTAGTTTTGCTTCAGTTGCGTCTTTACTCCCATCATTCACATAAATAAACTCATAATCAATATAATTTATATTCTCTAGTACAGGCTGTACAGTTGAATAAAATAATTCGATTGACTTTTCTTCATTGTAACAAGGGATAACAATAGAAATTAATTTCAAC
>JAUZPN010000248.1 GCA_030705885.1 Bacillota bacterium
CATTAGCACCACTTGTTGAAAATAATACTGAACAGCAAAATATAGAAATTCAAATTATAGATAAAAAAGGTAATGTTCTTTTAAGCAGTGGAATAGTATCGGCTGAAAAAATACAAACGAATGATTTTCAGAAAGCACTTAAAGGTGAAGTATCAACTTGGATAGGTAATAACATTGATACTAATGAAAAAGTTATGTCTGCATCAAGTGCAATTAGGGATTTAGATTCCAATACAATAGCAGTTATAAGAGTTGTTACATCTTTAGAAGATGTAAATAACCTTATTTTAAAGTATTTATTTTTATCAATGACTTTATTAATTGTAATTTTAATTTGTATTTTTATATCAAGCACTATTTTAAGTAAAACAATTATTGAACCTGTAAAAGAAGTTAATGATATAGCACGTAAGATGTCAAAAGGGCAATTTAATGAAAGGATAAACAAACATTATAATGATGAAATTGGAGAACTTTCAGATACTTTAAATTATATGGCTTCAGAAATTTTGAAAGCAGAGGAGACGAAAAATGATTTTATATCTTCTGTTTCTCATGAATTAAGGACTCCGCTTACAGCTATAAAAGGGTGGGGAGAAACAATTCTTACCGGAAGTTTTGAAGATAAAGAAGAAATTGAAAAAGGGTTAAAAGTAATATTAAGAGAAACGGATAGACTAAAAAATATGGTAGATGAACTTTTAGACTTTTCAAAATTAGAAGGCAATACGCTGGTTTTGAATATGGAAAAAACTGATATAAAAGAAGAGATAGAAGAAATATTAAGATTATATGATGGAAGGGCAAAAAAAGAAAGAATTTCTCTTCAGTCAAAATTTACTGAAAATATCCCAGAGCTTTCAGTAGACAGAAATAGATTTAAACAAGTAATTATTAATATTTTAGATAATGCTATGAAGTTTTCACCGAAAGATTCAAACATACTAATAAATGTTTCTACTTTAGAAAATGAGCTGATTATAGAAATAGTAGATAATGGCTATGGAATAGCTAAAGAAGATCTTCCGAAAATTAAGGAAAAGTTTTTTAAAGGTAATTCAAAAAAATCCGGTAGTGGCATAGGTTTAGCTGTTTGTGATAAAATTATAAAATTACATGGGGGCAGTTTAGAGTTAAAAAGTGAGTTAAATAAAGGAACTAATGTAATAATTAAATTGAGGATAAATTAAATAGGTGAAAGAAAATAATAGGCTAGCATACTGGTTTATTATTTTTTTGTGAATAACAGAAAATAAACATTTTGTTACCTAATTGTAACTATAAAGTATACTAAATGTAATTAATAAGTTTAGAAAATTATGTATAATAAATAATATTACAAAGTGATTTCAAGTTGTTTTTATAAATATGAAAGGAATGAATATTATCATGAAAAGAAGAGTAATAACAATAGCTTTACTTTTAAGTTTGACAGCTATTTTAGGAGGGTGTAATAAAAGTCAAAGTGTGGTAAATAATGAAAAATACACAAGTTCACTAGCTAAAACTACTGCTAAGGTAAGTACTAACGAAAACAATTCTATTACACAAACTAAGAGTTCAACTGTTTTGACAATGACTGAATTATTAAATAAATTGCAAGGTGAATGGTATAATTTAAATGATGAAAAATCCATTAAAGA
>JAUZPN010000249.1 GCA_030705885.1 Bacillota bacterium
CATTTCTTCAGCTATAGGAATAAAATCTCCTGGGCTTATTGTACCTAATTTACCAGATTTCCATCTTAATAATGATTCAAAGCCTCTAAGTTTTTTAGAATAAGTAGTATACTGAGGCTGAAACACAAGAAATAATTCTTCATTTTTTATTGAGAATGATAAGTGATATGCTATTTCCATCTTTTTTATAATATCATCTCTCATTTTTTTAGTAAAGAAGTTAATATCATTCTTTCCTTGTGATTTTACATTATACATTGCTGTATCTGAATTCTTAAGAAGCTCAGAAGAAATTTCGCCGTCTTCTGGAAAAATTGAAATTCCGCAGCTGAAATTAATACTAAATTTAATATTATTTATATTAAATGGCTCAAAAAGCAAGGACATTAGTTTTCTAACATATTTTAATGTATCTTCTTTACTTAAGTTTTTCTGGATTATAAGTGCAAATTCATCTCCGCCTAAACGTCCAAGAAAATCATTTGAGTCAATTATAGTTTTAAATCTCGCAGTTATTGATTGTAATAGTAAATCACCTATAGGATGTCCCAAAGTATCATTTATATTTTTAAAATTATCTACATCAATATATACTAATGAAAAGGTTGAAGATGATTTAGAACTTTTCTCAATTAAATCATCAATTTTGTTAAAAATCATTTTTCTATTAGGAAGTCCAGTTAAATAATCATAATTTGCAAGCTTGTCTAATTCCTTTCCGCTTTTTTCTAAAATTTCATTATTTTCTTTAAGCTTGTTGATAGTATTATTTAGCTTCATATTAATTAAATAAATAATTGAAATCGAGAAAATTGTAATTAAAGGAACTAAAGTACCTGGGATAAAAGACCTATTTTTACTTGTAAAAAAGAAAATAAATACAATTATACATGTAAATAAATTAACAGAAACGCTTGCTATATAACTTTTTTTATTACCTACTAAAACCATGCATATAGAAATAAGGACTTGAATTTGTGCAAAAATAGCTTTAAGTTCAGTTGCTGTTATTATTTTTTGTTGAATAAATATTGATACTAAGTATAAAATGAGAAGTGAAATTGTTAATAGGTTATTTTTTGAGTACTTATTAGTGAAAATTGCTGATCTATTTTTTGTACTAGAACTTGCTAAAGTTTTCATAGTATATACCCCCCGATATTATTAAATAAATCTAAAAATTCTGTATAAAAAATATTGTTTCATGAAACATTACTCTTTATACCACAAATTGTAATAAGCAGCATAAATAAAATTTAAAAAATAATATAGTTATATTATAATACAAATTATAACAACTATAAAGTGCCTTTTGCAAATTTTTATTGTAGTATTTAATATTTTTTAGTAATATACTGGGGAAAATTTAACTTTGCTTTTATTTATTTATTTATGATATAGTAGTATAATAATATACTTTCCTTGAATACATTTAGTTTTATTTAGTTAGAAAATAGCTTGTCACTATTTTCATCCGTAGTTGTGCTATGAATCGTGGATGATTAATTTATAAATGATAGCAGAGAGAAACTTCTTTTAGAAATTTAGTGGAACTTTGTAGCTGAGGATAGTATAATTAATAGTATACATTTTAAAAATTATCTAATAAGGCACTAGGGAGGAATTTGTAA
>JAUZPN010000025.1 GCA_030705885.1 Bacillota bacterium
TATTTTATCACAAAATGAATTTATGACAAGTCCATGATAAAAGAGTAAACTTTTACAGTATAAAAAAATCGTAAAAAAAATTAAAAATTTAATTAAAAAACTTATAGTTTAAAAATATTAAAGCTGCTTTTTAATAATCTGCTAATTTTGATGGTGTTTACAATGAAATAATAAAATTTTTTGAATTTTAATTTTATTATAAATCACTACTTAGTGTTTCAAATTCATTAAGCAAATATTCAAATACTTTTAGTCCATCTTGAACAGCACTTGGCACTGTCATATCTACACCAGCATTTTTAAGTAGTTCTATTGGATAGTCAGAATCACCACTCTTTAAAAAGTTTAAGTATTTGTTTAGTGCTGGTTCACCATATTTAAGTACTTGATTTGAAAGTGATGTTGCAGCAGAAAAACCTGTAGCATATTTATATACATAGAAATTTTGATAAAAATGAGGTATTCTAGCCCATTCAATATCTATATAATCATCTACAATAATATCAGGACCATAATATTTAACATTAAGTTCATGATATATAGAAGAAAGTAATTCAGCAGTAAGGCTTTCAGAAGCTTCAGATTTTTCATGAATTATTTTTTCAAATTCTGCAAACATAGTTTGCCTGAATACTGTACCTCTAAAGCTTTCTAAATAATGATTAATTAAATACATTTTTTGTTTTTTATCAGTAGTTTTTTTCAAAAGATACATCATTAAAATAGATTCATTAAAGGTAGATGCGACTTCTGCTACAAATATTTTATATCCTGAATATAAATATGGCTGATTTTTGTTAGAATAGAAGCTATGCATTGCATGACCCATTTCATGTGCAAGTGTAAACATATCATTTAGAGTATTAGTGTAATTTAATAATACATATGGATGAGAATCATAGCATCCCCAAGAGTATGCCCCGCTTCTTTTACCTTCATTTTCATATATATCAATCCACCCGGAAGAGAATCCATGATTAAGATCCTTTATGTAATCAGGACCTAAAACACTGAGAGCTTCTTTAACTGTATTAACAGCTTCTGTAAAAGGAATTTTTATATCAACACCTTGCACTATAGGAGTATAAAGATCATACATATGAAGCTCATTTAATCCCAGCATTTTTTTCCTGATAGAAACATATCTATGCATAAGTGGCATGTTATTATTTATTACATCAATTAAATTATCGTATACGCTATCAGGTATATTGTCAGGAAAAAGTGAAGCTTCTCTTGCAGAAGGATATTTTCTTGCTTTTGAATTAAAAATATCAGATTTTACATTAGCACTTAGAGTAGCTGCTATAGTATTTATTTGCTTTTTATAAGTGCTGTAAAGTGCATCAAAAGCATCCTTTCTAACTCTTCTATCGGAGCTTTCCATAAAAGATATATACCTTCCTTTGGTAAGTTCAACATCATTTTGATTTTCATCTTTTATGTAAGGAAATTTCATATCAGCATTATTAATCATATTAAAAATATTTGAAGGAGAATTAGCAACTTCTAAAGACATGGAAAGAAGCTGTTCTTCTTCTTGAGAAAGCACATGAGCTTTGCTTCTTACAATTTCATTTAAATATTTTTTGTACAATTGCAGATCTTTATTTTCGATTAAAAACCTTTCTAATACTTCATTAGATATTGATAATATTTCAGGTGTAATAAAAGAAACACTGCTGGAGATTTCGCTTAAAAGGGAATCAGATCTCCCAGCTAATGATTGATAATACGAATTTGTAGTATCCTCATGACTTTTCATCTGAGCATACACATATAATTTCTCTAAAAGTCTTTGAATATCTGTGTTTAAATTTAAACAGTCTAAAAGATTTTTTGATATTTTTGATAATGTGTTTTTAAATTTAGAAATTTCTGATGACATAGTTATTATTCTTTTAAAATCATTTTCCCATAGATCATTGTCTGCATAAATATGCTCGAGCTTCCACTTATATTCTGAAGATATTTCTGAACGCTTTGGTATTTTTGTATTATTTTCTCCCATTTAAAGCCCTCCTTATTATACTTTTCTTAGTGCATTTAGTTCCAATTAGTTAGAAAATAGCTTATAACTATTTTCATCCGTGGTTGTGCTGTGCCACCATGGGCGGTTAATTTATAAATGATAGCAGAGTGAAACTTTGTGACCAAGGATAGTATAGATATATATATTATGTTATACTTTTATAAAATTATATACAAGTAAAAATAAAAAAATTACTGTTTCTTATTATTTTATATTTTGCTCGGTCACATTTGGTTACACTTAATTTATAAATGATAGCGAGATGAATATTCTCTTAGAAATTTAGAGGAACTTTGTGACCGAGAATAATATAACACAAAATTGATAAGCGTCCCTTATTATGTTATTATTAATAAAGAAAGGTCGGTGTATTTTTGATGTATACAAGTATAACAAATGTTAGGGTAAGGTATGTTGAAACAGACCAGATGGGTGTGGTTCATCATTCAAAGTATTATGTGTATTTTGAACTTGCAAGGGAAGATTATATTAAAGAGACAGGCATTGAATACAGACAGATGGAAGAAGAAGGATTAATGATGCCTCTTGTTGAATCGCAGTGTAAGTATTATGTAGGAGCAAAGTATTTTGATGAATTGGAAATAGAAACTAAAATGTTAGAAATAAGTGCAGTTAAAGTAGTTTTTGAATATATTGTTAGAAGAAAAGCTGATGGAGAACTTATTGCAAAAGGAAAGACTGTGCAGGCTTTCGTTGATAAAAATACATTTAAAGTAATAAACTTAAAGAAAAGTAATATTGATTTATGGAATAAAATGAAGAAATTAATGGAAGAATAATCGAAACATAAATATATAGAATAATTGGAGAAAATAATATGGAAAAAAGCAGTTTTCAGGATTTTGAATTAAGTGATGAAATATCTAAGTCAATTTTAAAGCTTGGATATAAAATTCCTTCAAAGGTTCAGCAGGAAGTTATTCCTTTGATATTATCAGGAAAAGCTAAAAATATAATCGTTAAATCTCAAACAGGCAGCGGAAAAACAGCTTCATTTGGGATTCCTATATGTGAAAAAATTGAAATTGAAGTTAATAAACCTCAAGTTTTAATCCTTACTCCAACAAGAGAACTCTGTGTTCAGATTAGTGAGGAAATTTCAAATATAGGGAGATTTAAAAGAATAAAATGTACTCCTGTATTTGGTAAGCAGCCATTTAAAAAACAGGCAGATGAACTAAAACAAAGAACACACATTGTTGCAGGTACACCGGGAAGAACTCTTGATCATATAGAAAGAGGAACTTTAGAAACGCAGTGCATTAAGTATCTTATAATAGATGAAGCTGATGAAATGCTTAATATGGGATTTATTGAACAGGTAGAAGCAATATTAAATAAAATTCCTGTTAAGAGAAATACTATGTTGTTTTCAGCTACCTTACCTGAAGAAATCGAAAGTTTGTGTAATAATTACATAGGAGATGCTGTAAAAGTTGAGATAAGCCCTGAAAATATTACTGCTCAGGATATTGAACATGTATATTATGAGATACCAGAAGATAAAAAATATGATCTTTTAAATAAAGTATTAACAATTGAAAATCCTGACAGTTGTATTATATTTTGCAGAACGAAGGAAAATGTAAATAAGTTAGTGCAGAAATTAAAAGATAAAAGTTATCCCTGCAATGCTATTCATGGAGGTATGTTACAGCAGGATAGACTGGATGTAATGAACAAATTTAAAAGGGGAGAATTTATTTTTTTAATTGCTACAGATATAGCTGCTAGAGGAATTGATGTGGAAAATGTAACTCATATAATTAACTATGATATTCCTTTAGAGAAGGAAAGCTATGTTCACAGAATAGGAAGAACAGGTCGTGCAGGAAAACATGGAAGGGCAATTACTTTCATAACTCCTTTTGAAGATAAGTTTTTAATGGAAGTAGAAAATTATATAGGATTTAAAATAGAAAAATTGGATTTTCCTAGTATAGAAAAGGTTAAAGAGCTAAAAGAAGCATTTATTGAAAAAATAAATTCAAAACCTATATTAAAAAAAGATAAAAGTGCTGAAATTAAAAAAGAGATAACTAAAATATATCTTAATGTTGGTAAAAAGAAAAAAGTTAGAGCAGGTGATATAGTTGGAGCTGTGACATCAATTCAAAACATTAATGTTGAAGATATAGGAATTATTGATATTCATGATAATCATTCTTATGTTGATATACTGAATGATAAAGGAAAAATAGTACTTAAAGCTCTAGAAACAATTACAATAAAGGGAAAATCAATTCGAGCAGAAAAAGCAGTAAAATAAAAATATTTTTATGATAAAAGCCTTATTAATTAGGGCTTTTTTTATTTTAAGAGCAAAAAATACAATTTAATATAAAAGACTGATTATTAACTACAGCTATTTAATGATATCAGTTTATAGAAAATTATAATTATAGATGAGGTTATATTATAATAACCTCATCTATAAATGCTATTTTACACCGTAGATTTCATAATATTCTTCAATTCTTTTTTTCATTTCATCATTAATCAAAACTTTTCCATCAACTTCATGGTTATGTAAATAAGCTGTAACTTCCTCCATTGTAACAATAGCACAAGTTTTAATTCCAAACTGTTCATTAAGCTCAGTAAGTGCGGATTTAGACCCTTTACCTTTTTCCATTCTGTCAACAGATATTATTAATCCTATTACATTAACATCGCCTTGTGACTTTATGATTGGCATTGTTTCATAAATTGAAGTGCCAGCAGTTGTTACATCTTCAATAATTATAACTTTATCTCCAGATTTAAGTTTACTTCCAAGAAGAATTCCAGTATCACCATGATCCTTTACTTCTTTTCTGTTTGAACAATAACCTACATTAATATCATAAATGTTACTTAATGAAATAGCAGTTGTTACACTTAGAGGAATTCCTTTATAGGCAGGCCCAAATAATATGTTAAAATCATCTCCGAAGTTTTCTTTAATTGCTTTAGCATAAAATTCACCTAATTTACTAAGCTGTTTTCCAGTTTTGTAATTACCTGTGTTTACGAAAAATGGAGTTTTTCTTCCGCTTTTTGTTGTAAAATCTCCAAAAGTTAGAACCCCGCAGTCAACCATAAATTCGATAAAATCCTTTTTATATTGTTCCATATAGTATCACTCCTATTTTATATTATTCATTAATTTAGTAAAAGTATATAAAATTATATCCATAAAAATTATAAAGTATAATTTATGAATTTACAATGAAAAAATTAAATTAAGCTAAATGTAAGTTTATGGAAAGTGTAATCTCAATACTTGACATGAAGCTTTATATATTGGTATTATAATAAATGTATATATACTATTCAGGTTCATAAATTTTTACTAAATTTTAAAGAAGCTTTTTTCTGTTGTCATTTATAAATTAAGTAAAATTAAATGTGATGATGAGGGTATAGATATATAAAAAATAAATTGAAAGGAGGTAAACTGGTTTTTGTGGTATATGATGCTTAATATATATCACAATAAAATGTAAAAAATAAATATTAAATATTACGTTTTATAAACCAGAATACATAAATGATTGATAATTTGATTCCAGCAGGAATACTTGGAGTTGGTTCGTGTTTACCTGATACAAATCTTACAAATTTTGATTTGGAAAAGATGATTGAGACATCTGATGAATGGATAGTAAGGAGAACAGGAATTTCATCCAGAAAAGTATTAAAGAAAGATGAACCAGCATATAAATTAGGAATAGGTGCTTCTATAAATGCTATTAAGGATGCAGGTTTAACTCCAGAGGATATAGATTTAATTATTGTATCAACTAATTCTCCAGATTATCTTGTACCAACTACTGCATGTTTGATTCAAAAAGAAATTGGAGCTGTAAATGCAGCAGCTTTTGATTTTAATGCAGCATGTTCAGGATTTGCATATGGATTGAATTTAGCACAGCAATATATTTCAACAGGTTATTATAAGCATGTACTTGTAGTAGGCTGCGAAGGGCTTTCTAGGGTTACAGAC
The DNA here is from genome assembly GCA_030705885.1 of Bacillota bacterium. GTDB lineage: Bacteria > Bacillota > Clostridia > Clostridiales > Clostridiaceae > JAUZPN01. Next base: position 6,042 of record JAUZPN010000025.1, read on the forward strand.
TGGGAGGACAGAAAAACTTGTATTCTATTTGCAGATGGAGCGGGTGCTGTAGTGATGGGACAAGTAGAAAAAGGATATGGTGTAATTGAATCTGTTTTAGGAGCAGATGCAACATTATCTGATTATGCAACATTACCTTGTAATTTTATTGCACCAGAAGATATAGAATGCAGAGAACATGAAAATAAACGTGTTTTATGGTTAAATGGTACTGGAATAATGAAATTTGGTATAAAGGCAATAGTTAAATCAATTAATGATCTTCTTGAAAAAACAGGTAAATCATTAGATGAAATAAGTTATATTATACCTCACCAAGCAAATATAAGAATTATGGATGATGCAGCAAAAATTCTTGGCATTTCTAAAGATAAGATGTTTGCGAATATAGCTGAAAATGGGAACTGTTCTTCAGCAACAATTCCTATAGCATTAGATGCTATGTACAAAAGGGGATTACTTGCTAAAGGAGATAACATAATAATGATAGGCTTTGGTGGCGGACTTACTTGGGCAGCAGCATTAGTTAAATGGAGTAAGTAGTAAACAGTAAACAGAAAATATAAAATAAGACACAGTAAATATCAGTGTCTTATTTTTTTATAGAAAAATTAAAGAACACACTATAATTTATAGTGTGTTCTTTATACTTAATTTATTAATTATTTGCTTGATTTAGCCCATTTGTCTAATTGAGTCTGTTTTTCAGCTATAACTTTATCAAGACCAGCAGCCTTTAAGTCAGTTTCAAATTTTGGAATAGTTGTATCTGGATCTGAAGTACCAGTTTGTAATCCAGGATTATATTTATCCCAAACTGTAGCAATAGCAGCAACTTCAGTTGATACGTTTGATGGATCAAATGTAAATCCTAAAGTCTTAGTTGGCTTAGCACTGCTGTTAAATTGTTTAAATTTATCCCATTTCTGAGGATCTTCTGTGTTATATAAGTAGTTCAAGAATTGGTTTCCAAATACCCATTGAATTTGTGGGTTGTAATCAGCATTATTAGGACCAGCTTTGATTATATTACCAGAAGTACCATCTTTTACATAGTGCTTGTTTTCGATACCAAAGTTAATTAAGTTATTTACATATGAATCAGTATTTACTAATTCAAGTAACATTAAAGCTCTTTCTTTATTATCAGAAGTTGAAGAAATAGCCATCATAGAACCAGTAGTTTCTCTGTTAGAGATATATGGAGTAGTCATTTCAACTTGAGTCCAAGGAACTTTTGAAGATAAAGTCATTTCAGCATCTTTTCCTGGTTTTAATGATTTTACCATTGCAAAAATCTTCTTACCATTTTCATCAGCTGTCATATCAGTAACTGAAGCAGCATCTTTTCTAATGTAACCAGCTTGATAGTATTTATGAATAGTTTCTAAGAAAGTCTTTTCTTCTGGTTTTGAGAACTGATCAAATACTTTCATATCAGTAGAATCATTTGTAAGAACTCCTGGTAATTTATCTCCACCTATTGTATCCCAGTCAAGTAATTGAGTTGGTGCATCTGAAGCAGTTGCTTCAAGTCCATATACTCCTGGTTCTTTATCTTTAATTGTCTTTAATAGTGGTTCAAGCTGATCTATTGTCTTAACAGATTTAATATCTAAATTATATTTTTTTACTAAATCTGAATTATATAATATACCATATTGATGAGCTTTTTCTTTGTTACATGGTATAGCATAGTTTTTGCCGTCTATTGCAGATCCTTTAAGGAAATCAGCACCTAAAAGATCTTTAGTTTTTGGAGCATAAGTAGGAAGTAGATCAGTTAAATCTACAAAAGCTTTTCTAGCAACATTATCAGTATATGAGTTTGCCCAGTTAGAAGTAAAACAGATATCAAACTTGTCACCAGCAGCTATTTTAGTTTTCATTTTATTATCATAGCTACCAAAATCGAAACAATTTAAAGTAACAGTTGCATTAATTTTTTTCTTTAAATAAGTATTTAATTCAGTTTGAACAGCTTCAGTGTCTTTTTGTTGACCATTTCCAATAAAGTACCATTGAAGAGCTACTTCCTTTGAAGTGTCTACTTTAGTAGGAGTTTTAGTTTCTGATGTAGTTGAAGGTCCGCATCCTACTAATGAAGTAATAGCTAATGATACTAATAATGCCATACTTACAAGCTTTTTAGTGTTTTTCATTTTTATTCCCCCTATGAAATAAATTAAATTTTAGCATAATTAATATATTTTTATGCTAATATATATGCTAACCTTTTTAAGGTATTAGCCTTTTACAGCACCTACTGTCAATCCTTCAACAAAGTATTGCTGGAAGAATGGGTAAGCTAAAATAATTGGTCCAATAACAATTATCGCAGTTGCCATTGTAGCAGTCTGTGTTGGTAACTGTTGACTTTGAGTAACATAATTAGTTGCATTTTGATTTGTTGCTAAAAATAGTATGTTTTGATTTAATTTATACATTAAATATTGTAAATTAAACAATTTAGTGTTTTCTATAAATAAAAGTGGTGAATACCAGTCATTCCAATATTGTAAAACATCGAATAATCCAATTGTTGCTAAAGAAGGTTTTGCAAGAGGTAAAACTATCTGATAAAAAGTTCTGAATTGTCCTGCACCATCTATTTTAGCTGATTCAATAATTTCTTCTGGTATAGTAGTTACAAAGAATGTTCTCATAATTAGAACATAAAGTGGTGTTACAAGGTAAGGCAGAATCAACGCAAAAATTGTATCTTTAATACCTAAAACCTTTGAATAAACCATATACCAAGGAACTAATCCACCATTAAATAACATTGTAAAGAAAACTAAGAATGAGAAAATATTTCGGTATTTAAAATCTTTTCTTGATATTACATAAGCATAAAGTGTTATTATTATAAGACTTAATAGACTTCCAAAAATAGTTACAAAAATTGTAACTCCATATGCTCTAAGAATAACTTCTGGTTCTTTAAAAGCAAAAGCATATGCACCTAAGCTGAATTTTTGAGGTATCATATGAAAGCCATGTAATTCTACAGCATGATTATCTGTAAATGATACACCTAATACTAACAAGAAAGGATAAACACAAGCAATACATACAAGAATCATAATAATATTTAAAACAATATTAGCAGGTCTTGTTATAGTCATATTAGTATTTTTAATTTTAATATTTTTAACTTTTTTATTACTTAATACATTTGAATTTAGCATACAAACACTCCTTTCTAGAATAATGCATTTTCAGGACTTACTTTTCTAGTAATCAAATTAGCTGTAAGTACTACAATAAAGCCTACAAATGACTGATAACAGCCGGCAGCTGATGCCATACCAGTATTTCCTGTTTGAATAAGTGCTTTGTATACATAAGTATCAATAACGTCAGTAGCATCATAAAGTGCTCCAGTGTTTTTAGTTACATTAAAGAATAATCCAAAATCGCAGTAGAATATTCTTCCAATTTTCATCAATGTTAATATTACGATTATTGGTATTAACAAAGGAATTGTTATTTTAATTATCTGCTGAAATCTTGTAGCACCATCTACAACTGCAGCTTCATAGTATGATTTATCAAAGCCAATTATGGAAGCAAGATAGATAACGCTATCATAACCTGTCCATTTCCACGTATTAACTGTAATTAAAATAGTTGGCCAATATTTTGGCTGATTATACCATTCAATTCTTTTACCGCCAAAATGAACAATTAATGAATTGATATAACCTAAGTCTGAACTTAAAAGTGCAAAAACAAGATAGCTTACAACAACCCATGATAAGAAATAAGGTAAAAACATTACACTTTGATAAAATTTAGCTGTCTTACGATTTGTTAATTCTGCAAATATAATTGCTAAAACTACAGCTATTGTAATTGAAATTAAAATAAATGCTAAATTGTATAACAAGGTGTTTCTTGTTATAACCCAAGCTTCATTTGATTTAAAAAGAAACTGAAAGTTTTTAAATCCGACCCATTTACTTTCCCAAAAATGATTTGGTATGTAATTTTTGAATGCTAAAACCATACCAAGCATTGGTAAATAATTGTTAGTTATTAGTACAGCAACACCTGGTAAGATCATAAGAAAAAGCACCCAGTTTGTTTTTAATTCTTCAAAGAATGATTCCAGCTTTGATTTTGGTTTTTTTGGTGCTAATTTTGAGTACTTTAGTGATGTCGTACTTGATCCGGTTTCCATTGATACAAATCCCCCCCTATAATATTGATTGTAACGTTTTCATCTACTACATTAATATAATAATTCATTTTTGTACTTTTTTGAATAGATAAAATTGCACTTTAGTTAACAAAATTGTTCATTTGTTATTTTCTCCATATTTTTTCTCTATTTTTTGTAGTTTTTATATATTAGCATAAATTTAAATGAGATAAAATATAAAATTATACATTTATTATACATTTATGAAATTTTTCCTGCAAATATATTCTTATATTCTGAAGGAGTTAACCCTGTATATTTTTTAAAAAGTTTTGAAAAGTAATGAGCATCTCTAATACCAACAATGTCTGCTATTTCATATGTTTTATAATTTGATTCTCTTAAGTATTTTTTTGAGTATTCTATTCTTACATCAGACAAATAATCAATGAAATTATTCCCAAGATGTTTTGGAAATAATCTGCTGAGATAAGAACTGCTTACATATGAAGATTGTGCAACTTCTATTAATGTTATTGGTTTTGAATAATTATTATTTATATATTCAATTGCTTTTTGTAGTGGTGTACTGAAATTTGAAGCAGTTGGTAAAAAAGCTGACATAATATCTGAAAATATAATCTGTAAATCTTGAATAGTGGTGCATTTATTTATTGATTCTTTAATGTTTTCTTCAGTATAATTGAAAGATGAAATATGTATTGTATCATTAAATTCAATGGATGAATATAAATTTTTAATAATATTAAAATAAAATAATTTAATTTCTGAAATATTTTTATTACAGCAATTTATAAAAGCATTGACTTCTTCTAATGAATTTCTTATTTTATATGATTTACCAATTTTAACTGCATTAAAAAGCAGCTTATTAAAATACTCATTATCATTTGAAAATGATAATGTATTAATGTCAATTAGATTTTCATCTAATATATTAGATTCCTTAACAATAGAATCTCTATAGTTTAATTCATAAAGACACTCTTTAGTCTTATCAGAAAGTTCAAATATAGAACTGCATAAAGTACTTATAGCTGTGTTAACCTTTAAGTTAAAGCATTTTTCCATTGTTTCTTGAAAGCTGATTGTTTTTTCATAAGCCGTATCAGAAAAATTAAAATCTTTAGTTGGTATAATAATAAAAGCAATTTGATGTCTGTTTATTTTAATATTTATAATATTAAAATAAACAGAAAAAATATTTTCAAATGTGTTTATTATCTCAGTTTGCATATTTTGTTCTTCAATATTATTATCTACATTCTGCTGTTTAGGAATATCGGCAAAAATCAATAAAAAGTTATCCATTACTAAATTAAATGCTTTTAAAGCTTTTAGAATATCTTCTTCATTATCATGAATATTAAACATTAAATCATATAACAATTTTTGTTTAAGTATTGGCATATAATTATCTAAGTTTTCTTTCATATCAGCAATATTCTTTTTATTTAAAAGCTCTTTTTTTAATTCTTCTGATGCCCTTTCAAGAATAGGATTAAATTCATCAATTTGTGTAGGCTTTAAAATATAATCAAATGCTCCTAGTACTAATGCTTCCTTTAGGTAATCAAAGTCTCTGTAGGCAGTTAATATAATTATTTTACTATTTGGTAATATCTCTTTTGTCTGCTTTATCATTTCTAATCCATCTATTCCTGGCATTCGAATATCAGTAATAATTATTTCAGGCTGAAGCTCTTTTATCTTTTCAATGCCTTCTATTCCATCAGATGCTTCTCCGCATACTTCACAGTTATAATCTTCCCATTTTATTATATTTTTCATACCTCTTCTAATGAAGTTTTCATCATCAACTAATAGTACTTTAAACATTATTGTTTTCACCTTCAATTTTTAAATTAGTAGGAATTGTAATAGTTACTTTAGTATATATTCCATAGGAACTTTCTATTTTTAAACCGAAATTGTCACCATAAAAGAGTTTTATTCTTTTATTTACATTTTCAAGACCAATATTCTTTGATTTATTTTTTGTAATGAAATTATTATTAGGTTCTGAGAACCTTTCATTTAATATAATAAGGTTCTCACGCTTTATTCCAATACCATTATCTTTTACTTCTATTATAATACCATTATTATTCTTATATGATTTTATTTCAATTTTTCCTGTTGATGTAATCTTGTCAATACCATGATATACTGAGTTCTCAACAATAGGCTGTATAAGAAGTCTTGGAATTTTTATATCCAAAGTATCTACTTCAGCATCAATACTGAAATCTAATCTTTCTTCATACCTTATTTTAATTATAGAAATATAATTCTTTATATATTTGAATTCTTCATTTAATGTAATAAGCTTATCATCTCTTCCTATACTTGCATCCATTAAGCTTGCCAGAGAAGAAACAATTTTGCTTATTTCGGGCACACCATTAAGCTGTGCAAGCCAATTTACAATTTCAAGCGTATTAAATAAAAAATGAGGATTAATTTGTGCCTGCAGTGCTTTTAGTTCAGCTTCTTTTCTAGTTATTTCTTCGCCATAGATTCTATTTACCAAGTAGTCAATTTTTTCAGACATATCATTAAAAGTTTTACTTAAATATCCAAGTTCATCATTTCTATTTAAAATTATTGGTTTATGTTTAACTCCTTTTTCAACATTTTTCATTCCTTCAACCAGCTTATTTATAGGCTCAATAATATCAAATGCAGTTAAAATAGTGAGAAGAGACAACATTAAAAGTGCTGCTATAAGCCAAAGATACATCCATCTTCTAAGTGAATTTATCTCAGAATAAAGAACATTTAAAGAAATATTAGTAACTATATTCCAATTTGTATTTTTAATATTTCTATATGAAACGAGAATATTTTTCTTTTTATCAATAAAACTCTCAGATTTTGTATTAGTATTATTAAAATCAAGTTTATCTTGGCTGCTGACAACAACAATTCCATCATTTGAAACTAAAGCTATATTTTGAATATCATTTTTGGAAATATTACTATATGTGTCTTCAAGTGAATCATTTTTCAAGAGTATTACCATTAAACCTATCTCAGTAAAATTGTCTCTGTTATTTATTTGCCTTACTACATATACATTAGTTGAATCCTGCTGTTTGTCAACATACCAAACAAGTTTGCCGTTTCCAAGTCTAGCCCGCCTGAGGAGAGTCTCATATGGCATTTTTGCCTCAATATCTGCTTTAGAACTATTAATATCAAAGGTATAAAAATTTCTATTATTAGAAACTAAAGCAATAGATTGAATTTCATTTCGTGATAATGCTGATTTTCTAAGTTTATCATTTATAATAGAAGCTCGCTGGTTATAATCTGAATTATTATCAGGGCGATTATTTAAATTATCATATATGCTGTTATCATACAATAGATCCATTGATAAAGTATTAATATTTTCATATAAATCATCCATTCTAAGTTCAATCATTTTTAAAATATCCTGAGAATATAAAGATGATTTAGTCTTTACTATTTCAGATGATTTTTGAAAATTCATGTAACTGATAAAACATAATGGTATAATTATTTGAATACAAAAAAGCAATAATAATCTATATTTAATTGAAAGATTTTTGTAATAATCTATGAAATTTAATTTGAATTTTTTTTTCATTAATTACACCTGCTATTTATAATTTCCATGGGTACATTTAGTTACACTTAATTTATAAATAATAGCGTAGAGAAGCTTCTTTTAGAAATTAAGTGTAACTTGTGACTATGGATAGTATATAAGTTTATTTTTTTATTTTTCCAATTTAACTTTATACATTTTTCTTAAAATATCTTCAGCTGTTGTTTTTCCAGTAAAATAATTTGACATATCAGTAACTAGAATGTTTTCCCAAGCAGATCTGTCTACAAAGCTGTCTGGAGGACCAACAAGCTCAGGTGATGCTTTTACCATATTCAAGCCGTTTTGAAGCAAAACATTTTCCTCGTTTGTATAATATGAAGTATTGATATTGCTTATAAGTCCTGTTTTTTGATTAAACTTATCCCAAGTTTCTTTAGAAGTTAAAGTTTTAAGGAGCTTTATGCAGGCATTTTTTTTATCTAAATTTTCATATGCAGCTGTACTCATATGAAAATCACCATTTCCAATACCATATATAATACTTCCTTGTTTTGAATTTTCATCAGGAAAATCAGGAAAAGGTATTATTTTTACATTACCATCACTAGGAGAAACAGAACCATCTCCAACAAACCAAGAACCCTGTGCAATCATAGCAGCTTTTTTATTTCTAAAAAGATTATTTCTTGAATCATTACTTAAAGTATCATAATTAGATGGAAATGCTCCATCTTTGTAGAGCGTTTTCATAAGTTGCAATCCTTTAAGATAAGCATCGTTAAAACCATTATAGTCATAAGGGTTTTCTGTTTCATCTTTACCACCGAGCTTCATAACAATATTTTGATACAAAAAAGTCCCTTCTGCTGTAGCATTAAATGAAATAGGAGTAATATTATTTTTTTTAAATATACTAATTGCATTTTCTAATTCACTAAATGTCTTAGGAGGAGCAACATTATATTGTTTAAATAGGTCATCATTAATAAACAAACCTTCATAAATTATTTCACAGGGTAATCCATATATTCGATCACTAATAGTATCATATTTCCAATTATCTTTTTGAAATTGATTATACCAATTAGGATCACTTTTCAGCATCTCAGTTAAATTAGCAACTTTTCCTGTATTAATTAAGGAAGTCATATCAGAACCAGGCCAAAGTCCAAATACATCAGGTTCATTTCCTTCTGCAAAGTCTGTTTTAAGTTTAAATAAAAATTCATTACCTGAAATAGATTGATTATTTATTTTTATGTTTGGGTTATCTTTTTGAAATTTATTTAAAATTTGCTCTAGAGCAACAGCTTTTGTATCTGTACCTGCCCAGCTGGAAATAAAATTAATTTCTATCTGTTTTGAAGACTGACTATTAATTGAAATAATATTTTTAGAATCTTTAATTGTTGTAATAAATATAATAATGAAAGTCAAAATAATAAATGATATTAAAGAAAATATAACATATTTATATTTCATTTTTCTCAAATCCTTTGTAATAATAATTTATATAAAATATTATAACATATCATAATATTTTTTGTATATAATTATAAATCTTATTGTTAAAAAATAAAAAAATAAAATTAATATAATTATATAAGTCAGTTAAAAGTAAAAAAAGAATAAATGAGTTTTATAAACTGCATTTATTCTTTAATTTGTATTATATATATATTAATTAACCTAATTCTACATTTACTATAAATTCTTTTTTAGAATTGTCAATAGGTAAAATGTTTCCTTTAATTTCAACACCATCAACAGTAATTTTCTTAACACCTTTCTCAACATGAGAAGGATTTGTAACTGTTATTTTGTAGTCTGCTCCTCTGAAGTGACGGTTTATAGTAAAGCCATCCCAGCTTGAAGGAATGCATGGATCTACTTTTAAACCATAATAATCAGGTTTAATTCCAAGAATCCATTGAGAAATAGCATAGTAGTTCCAAGCTGCTGTTCCTGTAAGCCATGAATTCTTTGCCTGACCATGGTGTACTGCAGCATCTCCTGCAACCATTTGAGAATATACATATGGTTCGGTTTTGTGGATGTCACTTATTTCTTCAAGATAAGCAGGAGCTATTCTGCTGTAAACTTCAAAAGCTCTGTTTCCTCTTCCTACAACTGTTTCTGCAATAGCAATCCAAGGATTGTTGTGGCAGAATATACCTGAGTTTTCTTTATATCCAGGTGGGTATGAAGAAATTTCTCCAAGATTTAAGTAGTATTTCGAATAAGGTGGATTTTGAAGAACTATACCATACTTTGTATCAAGTCTTTCCTTTACAGAGTCTAATGCTTTTTGAGGAAGACCTTGGCTTAAACCAATTCCAGCCATTGAGCAGAAACCTTGTGGTTCAATATATATTTGACCTTCAGTATTTTCTTTGCTTCCAATCTTTTCGCCATGAGCATCGTAAGCTCTAAGGAACCATTCACCATCAAAACCATATTTAATAGTAGTTTCTTCCATTTCTTTTACAAGCTTAAGTGCTTTTTCAGCTTCATCATCTTTTCCTAGATATTTGCTAAGTGCAGCAAATTCAGGTCCTATAAATACAAACATTCCAGCTATGAATACTGATTCAGCTATTCTTCCATCATCATCTCCAAATGTTTGGAAGGATTCATCAGGAACACTTGAGAAGCAGTTTAAGTTCAAGCAGTCATTCCAGTCAGCTCTTCCTATAAGTGGAAGACCATGAGGTCCTACGTTATTTACAACATGATAGAAGGATGCTTTTAAATGTTCAAATAAAGTTCCTTTATTGTTTTCATCGCAGTTAAAAGATACCTGTTCATTTAATATATCAAAGTCACCAGTTTCTTTAATATAAGCTGCTGTTCCTAAGATAAGCCATAATGGATCATCATTAAAGCCGCCGCCGATATCATTATTACCTTTTTTAGTTAAAGGCTGATATTGATGGTATGCACCGCCATCTTCAAATTGAGTTGCAGCAATATCTAATATACGTTCTTTTGCTCTTTCTGGAATTTGATGAACAAAACCAAGTAAATCTTGATTTGAATCTCTGAAGCCCATTCCTCTTCCAATTCCTGATTCAAAGTATGATGCACTTCTTGACATATTAAATGTAACCATACATTGATATGGATTCCATATATTAACCATACGGTTAAGCTTTTCATCGCTGCTTTCAAGAGTATATTTGTTAAGTAGTGATTTCCAGTAAGTTTTAAGTTCTGAAAGTCCAGCATCAACCTGTTCATCAGTACTGAATGCAGCTATCATAGCTTTAGCTTTTTTCTTATTTATAACATCAAGGCTTTCCCATTTTTCTTCTTCAGGATTTTCAACATAACCAAGTACAAATATAAATGTTTTTTCTTCATTAGGTTTTAAGCTTACATTTATGTAATGTGAAGCGATTGGTGACCATCCGCTGGCAACTGAATTATTTGGTTTGTTGTTAACTACAGCATCAGGTGCTTCAAGACCATTATACATACCTAAGAATGTATCTCTATCAGTATCAAAACCATCTATAGCAGTATTAACAGAGTAGAAGGCATAATGATCTCTTCTTTCTCTATATTCAGTTTTATGATAAATAGCAGAACCATCAATTTCAACTTCACCTGTGCTGAAATTTCTCTGGAAGTTTGTCATATCATCTTGTGCATTCCAAAGACACCATTCAACAAAAGAGAAGAGACCTAACTGCTTGTCAGAGTCTGAGTTATTTGTAATAGTTAATTTGTAAACTTCTCCATTGAAATTTAATGGAACAAAAGTTAACTGATTAACTTTAACATTATTTCTTTCACCTGTAATGGAAGTATATCCAAGACCATGTCTGCATTCGTAAAAATCAAGAGATTTTTTTACAGGCATCCATCCAGGAGTCCAGTAATCTCCATTATCATTTAAATAGAAATATCTTCCTCCATTATCAACAGGAATATTATTGTATCTATAACGAGTAATTCTTCTAAGTCTTGCATCCTTGTAGAAAGAATATCCACCTGAAGTATTAGAAATAAGTGAAAAATAGCTTTCGTTTCCAAGGTAGTTTATCCATGGATATGGAGTTTTTGGGTTGGTAATTACGTATTCTTTGTTTTCATCATCAAAATGACCAAATTGCATTTTATGAACCTCCTTTAATTTTAGAAAAATGTAAAACCGTATTTATGGTTTTCTACCATATAAATTATATGGTTTTAAAGCTGTATATTTAATCAGAGATTAGCTCTCTGCAGCTTTCTCTAATAACTAATTCTGTAGATACAATAAATTGAGTAAAAACAGTTGTATCTTTTTTTATCATTATAGAAAGAAATTCTATTGCTTTTTCTGCCATCAAGTAAACAGGCAGCCTGACAGTTGTTAAAGCAGGGTGCACTTGAGAAGCAAAAGGCACATCATCAAAACCAGCGATAGAAATATCATCTGGAATCTTTATTCCAGAGCTTTCAAAAACGTCCATAGCAACAAGAGCCATATCATCATTAGATGAAAGAATGGCAGTTGGAAGATTCTTTGAATCAATTAACCTTTGTACAGAGTTTCTGGTTTTTTCTTTAATAAAATCGCCTTTTAAAATAAAATCATCATTTATAAGTATATTATTTTTTTTGATAGTATCTTTATAAGCTTTTAATCTTTGCTTACCAGAAAAGGTAGAAGTACGTCCTGAAATAAAGCCAATCTTTTTATGACCAAGGCTGATTAAATAATTTAATGCATCTGCTGTACCTTCATAATCAGAAGAATTAATGACTACGACATTTTTTTTCTGAGTGTTAAAGTTTAAAATTTCATTAAAATCATAGTCAATTATAACAAGAGGGTAGTCAGCATTAATAAGACGGTTTATTGTTTCAGTATTTTTTTCAGTACCAATAATAATTCCACCATCAATTCTTTTTTGTGAAAAAGCTTCAGTAATTTTTAAAAAATCTTTTTTTTCATAAATAGTGTGAACCAGAACGTAATAGCCAGATTGATTTGCTAAATCAATAACAGCATCAACAAAAGGAGCAAAGTAATTATTTTGATAAATTCTATTATGACTTTTTTTATCAGAAACACTTACAATAAAAAGACCAATGGTATTTGTTCCTTTACCTGCTAAAGCTCTTGCCATAGTATTAGGCACATAGTTATATTGTTCTATAACCTGCATAACTTTATCCCTAGTTTCCTTAGGAACATTTTTGTAATTGTTTACTACCCTGGAAACAGTACTTCTAGACACTCCAGCTAACTTTGCAATTTCTTCGCTTTTCATATTTAACTCCTATATTGCAGCATGTATACTTTCCTTAACCGCACTTAGTTCCAATTAGTGAAGCAAGTTTCTTTTAGAAATTTATTAGAACTTTGTAATCGAGGATAATATAAGTTAATTTAACAAAATAATATGTGTAAAACCGCGTTTACAATATTATTATACATATAAAAGGAATATAAGGCAATATTAAAATATAAAATTTACAAAATTAATTGAATTGTAACAATTGCAAAGTATACTCTAATAACATATAATAATAAAAGTATTAAATATAGAATAACTTGTATTTTTAATCAAAGGAGTGTTTAAATGAAAATTGCAGTACTTATTCCTTGTTATAATGAAGAATTAACAATAGGGAAGGTAATAAAAGATTTTAAGAGAGAACTTCCGGAAGCAGATATATATGTTTATGATAATAATTCAAAAGATAAAACTTTTGAAATAGCAAAGAAAAATGGAGCTATTGTAAAAAAAGAGTATAGACAGGGTAAAGGAAATGTAGTTCGCTCAATGTTTATGGATATAGAAGCAGACTGTTATATAATGACAGATGGTGATGATACATACCCTGCTGAGTTTGTTCATTCTCTTATTGAACCAATAAAAAACGGCGAAGCAGATATGGTTATTGGAGATAGGTTATCTAATGGTACATATAAAAATGAAAATAAAAGAGCATTTCATAATTTAGGAAATGCTATGGTAAGATGGCTTATTAACTTTATATTTAAAAGTAAAATAAATGATATAATGACAGGCTATAGAAGCTTTGATAGAGAGTTTGTAAAATCTATACCAATTTTAAGTTCTGGCTTTGAAATTGAAACAGAAATGAGTATTCATGCATTAGATAAGAGGTTTCTTATAAAAGAGATTCCTATTAATTACAGAGATAGACCAGATGGAAGCTTTTCAAAACTTAATACTTTTAATGATGGAATGAAAGTATTAGTAACAATTTTTAATCTTTTTAAAGATTACAGACCTTTATTATTTTTTTCAATATGGTCAATGATATTTTTAATTTTAGGTTTATGCTCTGGAATACCAGTAATAGTAGAATTTTTTAAAACACATTTAATAAAGAAACAGCCATCAGCAATTTTAGCTGTAGGATTAGTACTCCTATCAACACTTTCACTTGTCTGTGGTTTAATACTTGATGTAATAGTAAAACAGCATAAAAGAATTTATGAGCTGTACTTATATCGAATCAAATCAGAAAAAAACAAACAGTAAGGAGAAATTTTCTCCTTACTGTTTGTTTTTAACAGAATTTTGTTTAATAATATTAATTTCTTCATAAATATTAAGCAAAGCAGCAGCAGCAAAAATTATAACACATGGCATAGCAGGATAAAAATATCTTGAAAAAGCATAAAATGGAAGATAAACTAAAATGAAATAAATAATTGACATAAAAATAAATGTCCCCATTTTATTTCTCGATTTATTAATGAAAAAGAAAATTACTCCTACAGCACATAATATCAGCAGAAGGTAATGGTAAAATGCCTGCAGGTAAACTGATACACCTAATATCTGATGCCAATAAAAAGGAAAGTCTATCTGTTGAATCGTTTTTCCTATAGTGTACCAATACAAATACTGAAAAGGATGTTTTGGTACTAAATTTTTAAGCCTGTATTTTGACATATTCATTTCAAGCTCATTATTTCCAATTTCATTTCCAGGATATACAAATTGTGAATAATCAAGACCATCTGTAGCTTTAGTACTTTGATCATAATTAATATATGTACCCTGCAGCATAGGATTTCCTGTAGCCAGTGTTAATGGAATGAATTTGCCAAAGATTCTGTAATTCCTTATCCACCAAGGGCTAAGTATAACACTGAAAATTAATACTACTGTAATAGTATATTTAATAATATCCTTAAAACTGTATTTTTTAATAAGCCACATTATTAGTATTACAGCAGGAAAAGTAGCTATAGTTGGTCTAAACAAAGTAGCAAATCCCCATGCAGCACCTCCTAATATGTAATATTTCATTTTTTTCTGTTCTATAGCATATAAAGAAAAATAAATAAGAAGAAGAACAAAAAACTTAAAAAAGGTTTCAGTAAGAATTAAATTAGATACCCAAATTTCTGCGGTATATAAGATATCAAGAATTACTGCAATTAGACCAACCTTACTGTTAAATATTTTTCTGCCAATAAAAAATACAAGAGCTAAAGAACCAGTTTGAATTAAAGATTGTAATATTCTAAATGCAGTCAAACTTCTACCTTCGCCAAAAATCAATGTTACAATTGCTAAAGTATAAGAAAGACCAGGCATCATAAATACAGTTAATATATTTGGATAATGATAAATGTAATTGCCTGTCTTAGCTAAAATCCAAGCACTTCTTATAAATTTAACATCATCATTGTCTGGATTTTTTAAATTTCCAAGCAGTGTTGAGTTA
Organism: Bacillota bacterium; assembly: GCA_030705885.1. GTDB lineage: Bacteria > Bacillota > Clostridia > Clostridiales > Clostridiaceae > JAUZPN01. Next base: position 21,497 of record JAUZPN010000025.1, read on the forward strand.
CCATAATATATTGCAGTAAAAGCACAAAGCATAAAGAATATAATACAGCATGAAAATAAAATTATTTTTGTAGATTTTTTTTCTTCTTTTAAGCTAAACATAACTAACTCCTTAAATTAATATTTTATCAATAAGTATTTTATCATGTAACTTGATGTAAAGTAAATAGAAGTTAAATTTAAATCTTCAATTCTTAACTGTATATTAGAATTAATTTTACAAATTAATGTATATAAATATGTGCTTTGGATAACCTTAATAATATGATATAATAATATTATCAGGAGGTCGCGCTATGGATGAGAATAAAATATTTGATATGCTAGAAAAAATATATATAGAAGTGCAGGATACTAAAAACGAAACTAAGAAGCATACAGAAAGATTATCAGGACTTGAATCAGAGGTGAAAAAACACACAGAAAGATTATCAGGACTTGAATCAGAGGGTAAAAAGCACACAGAAAGATTATCAGGACTAGAATCAGAGATGAAAAAGCATACAGAAAGATTATCAGGACTAGAATCAGAGGTAAAAAAACACACAGAAAGATTATCAGGACTAGAATCAGAGATGAAAAAGCACACAGAAAGATTATCAGGACTTGAATCAGAAGTTAAAAAACATACAGAAAGATTATCAGGACTTGAATCTGAAGTTAAAAAGCATACAGAAAAGCTATCAAGCCTTGATACTGAAGTAAGAAAGAACTCTTTGAAACTGGAATCAGTGGAAAAGAATGTTGAAATTATGGCAGAAGTTCAAAAATCACATATGGATCAAAACGAAAAGCAGCATATTGAAATTTTAAAACCAATGGTTGAATCAATTGATATTATTAAGCTTGCAGTTAAAGATATTTCTAATGATGTACAAAGTCTTAAATATAAATTTGATAAAGTTGAAAAGGTAACAATGCAGAATACTTATGATGTTGCATATTTAAAATCAGTAAAATAAAGGTCTCAAAATTTATTTAAAGAGACCTTTATTTTTTATTTATACTTTAAAATTAATTTAACCTATGATATATTATTAGTTATAATAAATAAATAAATGATTTATACTATCCTCTGTCACAAAGTTCCACTAAAGTTCTAAAAGAAGCTTCTCACCGCTATCATTTATAAATTAAGTGGAACTAAATGTGACCTAGGGAAGTATACTTGTGGAGGAAAAAATGGCTGATAATATAGTTTGTTCAGTAATTGTACCTTTGTATAATGAAGAACTTGTTTTAGGTGAAAGTTATAGAAGAATGAAAGAAGTTATGGATTCAACTAATGAGTCTTATGAAATCATTTACATTAATGATGGAAGCAGAGATACAACCTTTGAAAAGGTAGAAAAGATATGTTTAGAAGATCCAAATGTTAAGCTTATTAATTTTTCTAGAAATTTTGGACATCAAATGGCAATTACAGCAGGAATGGATTATGCCTCTGGAAATGCTATTGTTATAATAGATGCAGATTTGCAGGA
>JAUZPN010000026.1 GCA_030705885.1 Bacillota bacterium
GGGGACGGTTAACAATACTTAAGTTTTTATGAAAATATTAAAAATTAAAAATTGTTAACCGTCCCCAACTATTTCTAGACAAATCAAATTTCATAATCTAAAATAATATCAGAGGTGAAGAATATGAGTCCTTTAGCTGATAAAATCAGACCAACTAAAATTAATGAAGTTTTTGGGCAGGAGCATTTAATTGGAGAAGGAAAAATACTTAATAGGATACTAAACTCCGGGGAAATACCAAATATGATTTTTTATGGACCTCCAGGGACAGGAAAAACAACTATAGCTAATATTGCAGCTAAAATAGGTAAAAAATCTTTCTATAAACTTAATGCTACAAATGCTTCAGTTAGTGATATAAAAAATGTAATAAATGAAATAGATAATTTAATGAACAGTAATGGTATATTATTATATTTAGATGAAATACAAAATTTCAATAAAAAACAGCAGCAGTCTCTTTTAGAATTTATGGAGAATGGCAAAATCACTTTAATTGCAAGTACAACAGAAAATCCATATTTTTATATCTATAAAGCTATTTTAAGCAGATCTACAGTTTTTGAATTTAAGTTATTAAGTACTGATAATATTATTTCAGGCTTAAAAAGAGCTGTAGAGATTGTGCAGGGAGATTTTAAAAATATTAAAATCTCATGTGATGAGGAAAGTTATAAATATATTGCTGAGGTAAGCGGAGGAGATTTAAGAAAAGCAATAAATGGATTGGAGCTTGCTATATATTCCACTAAAAATAATATTGATGGTAATATACATATTAATTTAGAAATAGCTGCAGAATGTATGCAGACAAAAATATTAAATTATGATAGAGATGGTGACAGTCATTATGATATTTTAAGTGCATTTCAAAAATCTATAAGGGGAAGCGATGCAGATGCTTCCATACATTATTTAGCAAGACTTATAAAGGGAGGAGATATATTATCCATCTGCCGAAGATTACTGGTAATTGCAGCAGAAGATATCGGTCTTGCATATCCAGCTGCTATATCCATTGTAAAAAGCTGTACTGATGCAGCATTGCAGCTTGGTTTTCCAGAAGCAAGAATACCATTAGCAGAAGCAGTACTGCTTTTAGCTACAGCACCTAAATCTAATTCAGCATATTGTGCAATTGATAGTGCAATAAATGATTTAGATACAAAAGATGTGGGAGATATTCCACAGCACCTTAAAGACAGTCATTATAGTGGTGCTAAGAGTCTTGAATGTGGATTGCAGTATAAATATCCGCATAATTTTGAGAATAATTATGTTGAGCAGCAGTACCTGCCGGATAAAATAAAAGATTCAGTTTACTATAAACCTGGAAACAATAAAATGGAACAAAGTGCTGCATCTTACCAAAAAAGAATTAGAAATTAACTTTAATATTTCAGAGTAAAAATACTTGACAAGTTTACTCTGATTTGATATTATAATTTTAAAGTTTAGTAAAACACTCAACATTAAAGGAGAGTGATTAAATGAAATTATCTACAAAGGGAAGATATGGCGTAAAGGCAATGGTGGATCTAGCAATCCATTACTGTAATGAGCCTGAATCTATAAAAAATATATCTGAAAGACAAAATGTATCAGAATATTATTTAGAGCAGCTATTTTCACAGCTTAGGAAAGCAAAGCTCATAAATAGTATCAGAGGTGCACAAGGAGGATATGTATTAAGCAGACCTCCAGAACAAATAAATATTCGTGAGGTAATGGAAGTACTTGAAGGACCTATTGAAATATCAGATTGTATTGAAGGAGAAGTTTGTGACAATGCTGACTGTTGTGCTACTAGGTTATTATGGGCAAGAATTAAAGAAAGTATAAATAGTGTTATGGAAACAACTACATTAAAAGATATGGTTGAAGATTATAAAACAATGAAGAAGGAGTGATATGTAATATGAAAAGAACAACTTATATGGATTATGCAGCAACAACTTTTACAAAACCAGAGGTACTTCAGGAGATGCTTCCTTATTTTACAGAATATTTTGGAAATCCATCCTCAATATATTTTATTTCAAGAGAAACAAAAAAAGTAATTGATAAGGCAAGAGAACAAGTAGCTAAAGCTATTAATGCTGATAGAGAAGAAATTTATTTTACAGGCGGCGGTTCTGAAGGAGATAACTGGGCACTTAAAGGTATTGCTTTTGCTAATAAAAATAAAGGAAATCATATTATAACAACAAAAATTGAACATCATGCAATTCTACATACATGTGATTTTCTAGCAAAGAATGGTTTTGATATAACTTATCTTCCTGTAGATGATAATGGTTTAGTAAGTATAGAAGATTTGAAAAATGCTATTACAGATAAAACCATATTAGTATCAGTAATGTTTGCGAATAATGAAATTGGAACCATTGAACCAATAAAAGAAATAGGAGCATTATGCAGAGAAAAGAAAATTTATTTTCATACTGATGCAGTGCAGGCAGTTGGAAATGTTCCAATAGATGTTAAGGATATGAATATTGATTTACTTTCTTTAGCAAGTCATAAGTTTTATGGACCTAAAGGAATAGGAGCACTTTATATTAAAAAAGGTGTAAAGATTGATAACCTTATTCATGGCGGCGGTCAGGAAAGATCAAGAAGGGCCGGTACAGAAAATATTGCAGGAATTGTTGGTATAGGAAAAGCTATTGAACTTGCAACAAGCAATATAGAAGAACATGCAAAGAGACTTACTGTACTTAGAGATAAATTAATTAGTGAATTATCAAAAATACCATATACAAGAGTAAACGGAGCTGTAGGAGATAAAAGACTTCCAGGTAATGTGAATATAAGCTTTCAATTTATTGAAGGTGAATCTATTCTTCTTTTACTTGACAATGCAGGAATATGTGCATCCAGTGGAAGTGCCTGCACATCAGGTTCACTAGATCCTTCTCATGTTTTATTAGCTATAGGTCTTCCTCATGAAATAGCTCATGGTTCTTTAAGACTTACAATAGGTGATGGAACTACAGAAGAAGATGTTGATTATGTTTTAGAAACAGTTCCAAAGGTTGTTGAAAGATTAAGAAGTATGTCACCATTATGGGATGACTTTATTAAGAAAGGAGAGAAATAATATGCAATATAGTGAAAAAGTTATGGATCATTTCATGAATCCTAGAAATGTAGGAGAAATTGAAGATGCAAATGGAGTGGGTGAGGTAGGTAACGCTGTTTGCGGAGATATTATGAAAATATACTTAAAGGTTGAGGACAATATAATTAAAGATGTAAAGTTTAAAACTTTTGGATGCGGATCTGCTATAGCATCTTCAAGTATGGCTACTGAACTAATAAAAGGCAAGACTATAGATGAAGCTTGGGAACTCACAAATGTAGCTGTTGCAGAAGCATTAGATGGACTTCCTCCAATAAAGATGCATTGTTCAGTTTTAGCAGAGGAAGCAATTCATAAAGCAATTAATGAATACAGAAAGTCAGCAGGATTAGAAACTTTAGCTTATGAAGAACACGATGATATTCATGAGCAGGTTCATGGAAATTAATATGAAGAAAAAAGTTGTAGTAGGCATGAGCGGCGGAGTGGACAGCTCTGTAGCTGCCTACCTTTTAAAAGAACAGGGATATGATGTTATTGGCGTTACAATGCAGGTATGGCAGGAAGATAAGGAATATGAACAGAATGAAGGCGGATGCTGCTCACTTTCGGCTGTAGAGGATGCAAGACGTGTTGCATATAAGCTTGAAATTCCATTCTATGTATGGAATTTTAGAGATACATTCAGAGAAAATGTTATTGATTACTTTATAGATGAATATTTGGAAGGAAGAACACCTAATCCTTGTATTGTATGTAATAAATTGATAAAATTTGATTTGCTGCTGCAAAAAGCTATGGCAATAGGTGCAGAATATATAGCTACAGGTCATTATGCTGAAATTACAAATGAAGCTGGAAGGTTTTATTTAAAAAAATCTGCAGACGATAAAAAGGATCAGACATATGCTTTATATAATTTAACTCAATTTCAGCTTCAGCACACTCTTATGCCTTGTGGTGCTTATTCAAAAACCAGAATAAGAGAAATTGCAAAGGAGCTGGGACTTGAAGTTCATAACAAGAAAGATAGTCAGGAAATTTGCTTTGTATCAGATAATGACCATGGAGGGTATATAAAAGATAAAGTTCCCCAAAAAGTTAAAGAGGGTAACTTTGTAGATAAGTATGGAAATGTATTAGGAAGACATAAGGGAATTGTATATTATACAATTGGTCAGAGAAAAGGTCTTGGTATTGCACTTGGAGTGCCTGTATTTGTTACTGATATTAATCCATATACCAATGAAATTGTTCTTGGCAGTGAGGAAGATATTTTCAAAACCAGTCTTATAGCTAAAAATTTAAATTTTATCCCTTTTGATAATTTAGATTCTGAAATTTCAGTTACAGCTAAAGTGAGGTATTCTGCAAAGCCGGCAGAAGCAAAGCTGATTCCAATATCAGAAGATAAAGTTAAAGTCATATTTGAGCAGAAGCAGAGGGCTATAACCAAGGGACAATCAGTAGTTTTTTATAATGGCAATTATGTAGTTGGCGGCGGAATAGTTGATAGTATATTGAGAATTAATTAATAATATTAAAAAATATAACTTTTATAGTTATATTTTTTTGTTTTTTTGGAAAAATAATAATGTTTAAAATAAATGACAATTAAGGAGAAAATAAATGTATAGGATTAAAAATTTATCATTAATGGATGTGTTTGATTTAAAAGGAGTTAAAATAGGAGTAGTTAATGATATACTGCTTAATTTAAATGAAGGAAAAATTCTAGGAATTAAAGTGTCAGGAGGCAGGATAATCGAAAAAACTATAAATGTATTAAAAGAAAATATTATTTCTCTAAATGAAAAAATAATAATAGAAAAAACATCAGATGGTAAGTTTTTAAATTTTGGAGATATTAAAAACATGGATATTATAGATATAGACGGCAGTATTTTTGGTGTGGCAGAGGATATAGTATTTGATGAAGAATCCTTTAATATAAAGGCAATTGTAGTTTCATCAGGTTTTATAAAAAATTTTTTTGAAGGAAAAAAAATAGTTCCTATTACACAAATTATTGCAGGAGATGAAAGCTTATATAAAATAACAAATCAAGAATTAAGTATGTTAAGTATACCACATAAGCTTTTTATGGAAACAGGCAGCTATGAAGAAGAAGTATAAAAAAATTATTATCTTAATCATTATTATCTTAATTCTAATAATATCTGTTAGAAGTTCAATAATGAAAGAAATTTATTATCTTATTTTTGTATCATTTATAGTTTCATATATATTAAAGCCTATACACTTAAAACTAATTAACAAAGGAGTAAATAAGAGATTTTCAGCAGTTTTGCTGCTTATATTATTTTTTGCTATTTTTACAGTATTAATAATATTTATAATACCATTAATATTTAAAGAGAACATTGATATTGATGGTACAGCAGGAAAGTTCCAAGTATTAATTGACAAATTAAATAATAAAATTAAATTTCTAACAAATAATAAAACATTTTATGTTGTTTTAGAAACAGCTTATAAAAGATTTGACAAAGCACTTTCAGATTTTATTTCAAATTTAATTGATGGATTGATGAATATAAGTGAAGATATTATTTCATTTGCAGTAGTTCCTATTATAGTATATTATTTTTTAGCTGATGAAGATAATATATTTAATAAAATTGTTGTTTTATTTCCTGCAAAATCAAGAATTGCAATTAAAAAAATATCAAAAGAAATAGATAAAATTTTAGGAAAATATATAGCAGGACAATTACTTCTTTGTCTTATAATAGGTATTTTAACTTTAATAATACTTTTAGTACTTCATGTGGATTTTCCAATTATATTATCTTTATGTAATGCTGTTTTTAATATTATACCATATTTCGGTCCTATACTTGGTGCAATTCCAGCAATAGCCGTTGCAACATTTATATCACCAAAACTTGGTCTTTGGACTGCTATATTATTAATTGCTATACAGCAGGTGGAAGGAAACATTATTTCACCTAAAATAACAGGTGACAGTGTTGATATGCATCCACTAACTGTAATAATATTAGTAATAATAGGCGGCAAAATAGGAGGTTTTGCAGGAATGGTTTTAGTAGTACCAATTGCAGTAATTATTAAGGTTGTGTATGAAGATTTATATTATTATTTGTTTTGATTAACTATATACTCATAAAACTTGTTAATAATAATATCTTTATCAAACTTGCTTATATCCTTAATAATTCCTCCAGCCATGTCTGAATGTCCGCCTCCAAAGCCTATACCATTTAACGCTTTCTGTATTATTTCAGCAGCATTTAATTGTTCGCTTTCATTTCTTATGGAAATATTTATAATGTTGTTGTTTTTAGCACACAGTACTGAAAAATCAATTTCTTTAAGAGCAATAAGGAAATCTCCAAGAATCCCTAAAAGATTTTGGCTGCAGCCATCTTTGAAAAAGCAGAAGGCAAAATTATCTTTAATTATAATATTATTAAGAAGATATTTATAAAAAGTTAAATCATTTATTTGAATATAGTTTCTTAAAATAGTATTAACAAGAGATATATTAGCTTTTGTATATAGATCTGCAAAGGCTTCAATATCAAACTGAGAAACCCCTCTTGTAAGTAATGCAGTATCCATATTAAGGCCAATAAGTAGTGCAGAAGCAGTATTTTGAGGTATTTCAATATTAAGTTCATTATAATATGTATATATTAATGTTGAACATGAGCCTAAATAAGGTCTTATATCTATATATTTTATTGATTCAGAAGCATTAACTTCATGATGGTCAATTACACATATTTCTTCACCAATAAGGCTATCAACATTCTTATTTTTTACACAGCCATCAATTACAATATTTTTATTAGAATCTTTTAGTTGAAGTTCAGTATAATTGTATGCTTTTATATTAAGCTTTTCTATCATTTTGTTAAGGGAATCCCTTTGAATATCTCCTTTATACATTATAAAAGCTTCTATTCCAAAATTTTTTAAAAGCTGCTGAAGACCATATGCACTTGCAATAGCATCATGATCAGGGAAATTATGAGTTTGAATATATATATTTTTTTCATTTTTTAAGTTGTTAATTAAATTTTTAATAATTGACAAGATAATCATCCCCTTGATCAAATTGCATATACAATTTTTAATTATATACTTTCCATGGTCACATTTAGTTCCAATTAATTTGTAAATGATATCAAGGTGAGGCTTCTTTTAGAAATCTAGTGGAACTTTGTGACCGAGGATAGTATAAAGTTCAGCTAAATGAGTTCAAGAAAAGTATAGCATTAATGATAACATTATATATTTTAAAAATCAATAAGATTAATATAAGCAAAAATATCTTTTAAAAAATAAAAATTTAGTAGATTTACAAATAAATATATTATATAATTATAATAAACAATATGTGTTTTTTATAGAAATATACTAATTTATTTTATGGGGGGATAATAATATGTTTGGATCAAGTGAAGGGAAGAGGGCTGTTGGTAGTTATTTTATTTATATTGCAGTTTTTTCAATTATTAACACAATAATAGCATTATTTAATGGAGATATCAGTTTTGTTATTGGTTTAGGTGCTACACAGATAGTTGATGTACTTTGCCAAGCTCTTTCTAAGTCATTAGGAGCAACAGTTATAGTAATAGGAGTATTAATAAATTTATTTATTGCTGCAATTTTTATTTTCTTTGGATATATGGTAAGAAAAGCTAGCAAATGGATTTATATAATTGGTATGATTATATATGGATTTGATGGACTTATATTTTTAATTGATAGTGACTTTAAATCGATTATATTTCATGGGATTTTTCTTTTCTTTATGATTAGAGAATTTAAAGCAATAAGTGATGCAGGATATTATAATGTAGGAATGTAACAAAAATTTTATATTAATGGTATACTTTCCTCGGTTACATTTAGTTACACTTAATTTATAAATGATAGCGGAGAGAAGCTTCTTTTAGAAATTTAGTGGAATTTTGTAACAGAGGATAGTATAATATAGAAATTGATAGATTCACATATCACTTGACATAAAAAGTATTTTAACATATAATTTTTATTAGTTATTACAAAGGATTATGATGTTAAAAAATAAATATCTTGCAATGATAAGAAGAAGTAAATGTTTTCTTTGACATTTAGAGAAGAAGTGGTTGGTGAAAACTTCATGTAAGTTACATTGAAGCTGTCTTAGAGCAATATACTATTAAGAGGAATCTTTAGAATTTACATATAATTTGTTCTTAAGATATAATTAGGGTGGTACCACGGAATAAACTTTCGTCCCTTTGGGAATGAAAGTTTTTTGCTTTTTTAAGTCATAATATACATAGATATTAAAGTAAATCAGCTTTTTAATTATAGTAAAAATATAAAATTATTGATATTTTACTTCATTAAATATATCTGGATTTGCTTTTAGAATTTATATAAACGGAGGAAAAAATCATGAAAAGTATGGGGTTAAACGAAATAAGAGAAGCATATTTAAAATTTTTTGAAGGTAAGGAACATTTAAGACTTCCAAGTTATTCATTAGTTCCTCAAAATGATAAGAGTCTGCTTCTTATTAATGCAGGAATGGCACCACTTAAAGCATATTTTACTGGTATGCAGGTACCACCTAGCAAGAGGGTTACAACTTGCCAAAAGTGTATAAGAACAGGAGATATAGAGAACGTTGGAAAGACATCAAGACATGCTACTTTCTTTGAAATGCTCGGAAACTTTTCTTTTGGAGATTATTTTAAAAAGGAAATAATTCCATGGGCTTGGGAATTTGTTACTGATGTTTTACAAATCCCTAAGGATAGACTTTATGTAACTATTTATTTAGAAGATGATGAAGCTTTTGAGTTATGGACAAAATCAACAGATATTGACCCTTCACGTATATTTAGATTAGGAAAAGAGGATAATTTTTGGGAACATGGCAGTGGACCTTGCGGACCATGTTCTGAAATTCACTTTGACAGAGGAGAGGGAAAAATTTCAACAGCTGAAGAGTTTGTAAAAGCAGGAGATGAAGACAGGGTTGTAGAATTTTGGAATCTTGTATTTACTCAGTTTGACAGAGATGATGAAGGTGTTTACAATAAGCTTGCAAATCCTAATATAGATACAGGTATGGGACTTGAAAGAATGGCTACTATAATGCAGGGTAAAAACAACATATTTGAAGTAGATACTATTAAAGCTATATTGGATGAAGTTATAAAAGTATCTGGAGTAAAGTATGGAGAAAATCCAAAGAATGATATATCTATAAGAATAATAACAGACCATGTAAGAAGCGTTACATTTATGATAAGTGATGGAATACAGGCAGCTAATGAAGGCAGAGGCTATGTTCTTAAAAGACTTTTAAGACGTGCTGCAAAGCATGGAAGACAGCTTGGAATGCATAAAGCTTTCCTATATAATCTTTGCGATGTTGTTATCAATAATTCTTCTAAAGCATATCCAGAACTTAAGGAGAAAGAAGAATATATTAAGAAAATAATAAAAATTGAAGAAGAAAAGTTTGAAGAGACTATAGATTCTGGTCTTGAAATTTTAAAGAATTATATTAGTGAAATTGAAGAAAAAGGTGAAAAAGTTTTATCTGGAGATAAAGCATTTAAGCTTTATGATACTTATGGTTTCCCTTTAGAGCTTACTATAGAGATTTTAGAAGAAAAAAATATTACTGTAGATTTAGAAAAATTTAACGAAGAGATGGAAAAACAGAAGGACATTGCAAGAAAATCAAGAGAAGTTACAAATTATATGGGAATAGATAAAAGCATACTTGATAAAGTTCCAGTGGAAATAGAAACTAAATTTTGCGGATATGAAACTACAGAAGCAAAAGCTGAAATAAAATTGTTAGCTGATAGTGAAAAGTTTGCAGATAATCTTGGAATCGGAGAAAAAGGTATAATAGTAACTGAAATTACTCCATTTTATGCTGAAATGGGCGGTCAGGTTGGAGATAAAGGATTGATTTATAATGATAACTTTACTGCTGAGGTTACAGATTGCAAAAAGAACATTGCAGGTAAGATAATTCATTATATAAAAGTTACTAAAGGAACAGTAAAAGTTGGAGATACAGTAAATTTAAAGGTCGATGATGTAAGAAGAAAAAATATCTGCAGAAATCATACTGCAACTCATATGCTTCAGGAAGCATTAAAAGAAGTTATTGGAAGTCATGTACATCAATCAGGTTCACATGTTGATGATGAAAAATTAAGGTTTGATTTTAATCATTTTACTGCAGTTTCTGAAGATGAATTAAAGAAAGTTGAACATATTGTAAATAAAAAGATAATGATGATTTTAAATGTTAATACTGAAGTAATGAGTATTGATGAAGCTAAAAAGACAGGTGCAGTTGCAATTTTTGATGATAAATATAAAGATGAAGTAAGGGTTGTATCTATTGCCGACTTCAGCAAAGAGTTCTGTGGAGGAACTCATATAGGTAATGCAGGAGAAATTGGACTATTTAAGATTGTATCTGAATCTGGTGTAGCAGCTGGTATCAGGAGAATTGAAGCAGTTACAGGTACTAATGCAATTAACTATATTGAAGAAAAGAATAATATCCTTAAAAATACTGCAAGCACTTTAAAATGTTCTGAAAAAGATATTGTTACTAAGCTTAATGCACAGATTTCTGAACTTAGAGAAAGAGATAAAGAGATAGCAGAATTAAAAGGGAAATTAGCTGGTTCTTCTGAAGATGAAATATTAAAAAATGTTAAAGAAGTTAATGGAATAAAATATGCAGCAGCTGCATTAAAGGATATTGACGGTGATGCACTTAGAGAATTAGCAGATAAAATAAGAAATAAAATTTCTGATGGTGTAGTAGTTCTTGGTAGTACTAATGAAGGAAAAGTTCAATTTGTAGCTATGGCTTCAAAAAGTGCAGTTGCAAAAGGAATTCATTGCGGTAAAATAATTAAAGATGTTGCATCAGTAGCCGGCGGCGGCGGCGGTGGAAGACCTGATATGGCTCAAGCAGGAGGAAAACTTCCTGATATGATAGATAAAGCAATAGAAAAAGCAGAAAGTATTTTGGAGAATTTAGTAAAATAGTATACTTTTTTTAAAATGTGTTTTATAATAGAGTTAACATATTAAAAAATTATTGAATTACGTATTAATGAATTTAAATTTTCTGATGGATTTGCTTAAATTAATATATATACTATAAGAGGTGAATTAGATGGAAAGTAATGATAATACAATGCATTTTGATTTGAACGAAAATAAAAAAGATTTAACCAAAAGTATATTAAGTGAAGTTTACGATTCACTTATTAAAAAAGGTTATAATCCTATAAATCAATTAGTTGGATACTTAATATCAGGAGATCCTACTTATATTACTAATTATAATGGAGCTAGAGCATTAGTTAGAAAATTAGAAAGAGACGAAATACTTGAAGAAGTTTTAAAATCGTATCTGTCTATAAAATAAAAATGCCATAATGGCATTTTTATTTTAGTTATAGCACATAATAGTATTATAATTAAATATGTTAATTGATTATTTAAACTATAAGGAGTAAAGAATGAGAGTAATAGGTCTAGATGTAGGTGACAGGACAATTGGTGTAGCTGTTAGTGATCCTCTTGGTTATACAGCTCAAGGAATAACAACAATAAGAAGAAAGAGCATAGAAAATGATTTAGCTGAACTTAAAGATATTTGTGATAAATATAATGCAGATACTTTACTTGTAGGTCTTCCTAAAAATATGAATGGTACATTAGGACCACAAAGTGAAAAGGTTATGGAGTTTTGTGAAATAGTAAAAGAGAAAATTGCACTGCCTATAAAAATGTGGGATGAACGGCTAACTACAGTTGCAGCTCATAGGATAATGTTAGAAGCTGACTTATCAAGAGCAAAAAGAAAAAAGATTGTAGACAAAATAGCTGCAACTTTTATATTACAGGGGTATTTGGATAGTTTATCAAAATAAGGAATATTGGAGTGGATTATATGGATAACGATGTAAATGTAATAACTTTACTTGATGAAGATGGTGAGGAAAAAGAATTTAATGTAATAACAAAATTAGATATTGAAGATAAAGAGTATGTTATAGTAGTTCCAAATGAAGAATCTGAGGATGATGAATCTGAAGCTATGGCTCTTAGAATAGATAAGGATTCTGAAGGAAATGATGTATTAGTTGTAGTAGAAGATGATGATGAATTTGAAGTTGTAAATGAAGCTTATGAGACATTATTTTTTGAAGATGAAACAGAAGAATAAAAAGATATTAATTGATTATCAATTGACATTATTTTGTTTTAGTATTAAACTATAAATTAAATATTGCTATAAAATGATGTCTGCATAATTTTCATCTGTTATAAGATGCAGACATCATAATTAATTATATTTAATATGTAATTATAAAGCGAGGGTTTATTATGTCTAGCTTATCTCAAGAAAAAATAGACAAATTAAAAAATAATTTAAAAGAAAAAGGATATAAGCTTACTCCTCAAAGAAGAGCAATTGTTGATATAATTATAAGAAATGAAGGAAAACATTTGACTGCTGAGGAATTATATGATTTAGTTAAAGTTGATTGTCCTGAAATTGGCTTAGCTACTGTATACAGGACTGTACAGATGCTTGAGGAGATTGGAATAATATGCAGGTTAGAACTTGATGATGGATGTAATCGATATGAATTAGTTCATGAAGAAGAAAATCATCGTCATCATCATTTAATTTGTACTGAATGCGGAAAACTTATAGAAGTAGAAGATGATTTATTAGATTTGCTTGAACATAATATTGAGGAGAAATATGGGTTTAAAGTTAAAAATCATAGTGTAAAATTTTATGGAATATGTAAAGAGTGTAGTCAGAAACAATAAATATACTATTGATATTAAATTTTGAAAGTGAAAATTTTTATATATATTTTTTTACTTATACTAAAAAGGAGGAAAACAATATTGAATTTAAACAAAAATAAATTAATTGAAAGGAGGCAAAACTGGTTCTTGTGGTAGTCTGTGAAAAAAGTAAAATAAGGATAATACTATAAGTAAATATTATAACCAGAATAGGTATGAAAAAAGAAAAAGACAAAATAAGAATTATACCTTTAGGTGGAATCAATGAAATTGGTAAAAACATTACAGCTATTGAATATAAAGAAGATATTATAATTATAGATTGTGGACTCAAGTTTCCAGAAGAAGAGATGTTTGGAATAGATATAGTAATTCCAGATGTCAGTTATTTATTAAAAAATTCAGATAAAGTAAAGGGAATTTTTTTAACCCATGGACATGAGGATCACATTGGAGCATTGCCTTATGTATTGAAAGAATTAAATGTACCTGTATATGGTACAAAACTTACATTAGGTATAGTTGAAACAAAATTAAAGGAACATAATCTTCTAAGTAGTGTTGAATTAAAATGTGTAAAGCCTAAAGATATAGTAAAACTAGACAGTGTTTCTGTAGAATTTATAAAGGTTAACCATAGTATTGCAGATTCAGTTGCCATCGCAGTACATACTCCAATGGGAGTAATCGTTCACACAGGCGATTTTAAAATTGACTATACGCCTATAGATGGTGCTGTGGCTGATTTAGGAAGGTTTGCAGAGTTAGGGAAAAAAGGTGTTCTGCTTATGATGGCAGACAGCACGAACGTAGAAAGACCAGGCTATACTATGTCCGAAAAAACGGTAGGTGCAACATTTCAGGATATCTTCGCTTCTGCAAAAGGAAGAATAATTGTTGCAACCTTTGCATCTAATATTCATAGAATTCAACAGGTTATTACTGCAGCAATAAAATACGGAAGAAAAGTTGCAGTATCTGGAAGAAGTATGGAGAATATTGTTGCTGTTGCTATCGAATTAGGATATATAACAGTTGAAGAAGATACAATTATAAATATTGATTCTATTAATAAATATACAGATGATAAGTTAGTTATTGTTACTACAGGAAGTCAAGGTGAACCTATGTCTGCTCTTTCAAGAATGGCAGCATCAGAGCATAAAAAGGTAAACATTATTCCAGGCGATTTAGTCATAATTTCTGCAACCCCAATTCCAGGAAACGAGAAATTAGTTTCTAGAGTTATAAACCAGTTATTTAAAAAGGGTGCTGAAGTTATTTATGAAGCATTAGCGGATGTGCATGTTTCAGGGCATGCTTGTCAAGAAGAATTGAAACTTATGCATACGTTAGTAAAACCTAAATTTTTTATGCCAGTACATGGTGAGTTCAGACACTTAAAACAACATGCTGAATTGGCATTAAAATTAGGAATGCCAAATAGTAATGTAATTATTGCAGATAATGGCGATGTTATTGAAGTTACTAGAGATTCTATAAAAAAGAGTGGAACTGTAACTTCAGGTCAGGTATTTGTTGATGGATTAGGTGTTGGAGATGTAGGAAATATTGTTCTGAGAGATAGAAAGCATTTATCTCAAGATGGTATACTTACAGTAGTAGTTACAATAGAAAAAGAATCCGGAAGTGTTATTGCAGGGCCTGATATAATATCAAGAGGCTTTGTATATGTTAGAGAATCAGAAGATTTAATGGAAGAGGCAAGAGATATAGTTAAGGGTTCACTTAAAGAATGTGAAGAAAAACACATAACTGAGTGGGCAAGTATTAAATCAAATATAAAAGAGGCTTTAAGAATGTTCTTATATGAAAAAACAAAACGAAAGCCAATGATTCTTCCAATTATTATGGAAATATAAAAAAGGCGGGTATGTAAGCCCGCTTTTTTATATGTAAAGAAAATAAAGTATACTATCCTCGGTCACAAAGTTCCACTAGATTTCTAAAAGAAGCTTTTCTCCGCTATCATTTATAAATTAAGTGGAACTAAATGTGACCTAGGAAAGTATAGGTTGACTTTTCATAAACAAAATATTAAAATTAGAATGTTAAATTGTGAATTGGATACTACATAGTGTCCAATTTTTATTGAAAAAATTACATATATAGGGACATGTTTTATATATTATACGGATTGTTCTGAAAGTAATTTAATAATCAGCTTAAAAAATTACTTTGTTTGATAAAAAATAATACAAATTTAAATAAATCAAACTTTTCGTAATATTAAAATAAGTTGTACAATAAGATGTAAAATCAAAATATTTGGAGGAAATAGTATGGAATTATTTACAAGAAACGACATTAGAAATATTGCAATAATAGCACATGTTGATCATGGTAAGACAACACTTGTTGATGCACTTTTAAGACAAAGCCATGTATTCAGACAAAATGAAAAGGTTCAGGAAAGGGTTATGGATTCAAATGATCTTGAAAGAGAAAGAGGTATCACTATTCTTTCTAAAAATACTGCTGTAATGCATAATGATATTAAAATAAATATTGTTGATACACCAGGGCATGCTGACTTTGGAGGAGAGGTTGAACGTGTTCTTAAAATGGTTGACAGTGTTCTTTTGGTAGTTGATGCTTTTGAAGGACCTATGCCTCAAACTAAGTTTGTTTTAAAAAAAGCACTTGAATTAAATTTAAAACCAATAGTTGTTATTAATAAAATTGATAGACCAGATGCAAGACCAACAGAGGTAATTGATGAAGTTTTTGATTTATTTGTAGAATTAGGTGCAAATGATGAGCAGTTAGATTTTCCTATAGTTTATACATCAGCAAGAAATGGTATTGCAAAGCTCGAAGTGGAAGATGAAAGCAGTAATATGGATCCTTTATTTGATGTAATAATTAACAAAGTTAAAGCACCAGTAGGTTATATTGACAAACCGCTTCAAATGCTTATAACGACACTAGACTCAAGCGAGTATGTAGGCAAAATTGCTATAGGTAAAATTGAAAGAGGAGTATTAAGAAAAAACCAGCAGGTAAGTCTTATAAGAAGAGATGGAAAAATAAATAATGTAAAAGTATCAAATTTATATGTGTATAATGGACTGAAAAGAGAAGAAACTGATGAAGCAAAATTAGGAGATATTGTTGTAGTATCAGGTATTCCTGATATAAATATAGGTGAAACTATATCAGATATCAATAATCCTGAAGCACTTCCTTTTGTAGATATTGATGAGCCAACTTTAAGTATGAACTTTATGGTAAATGACTCACCTTTTGCAGGCAAAGATGGTGATTTTGTTACATCAAGACACTTAAGAGACAGATTAATGAAAGAACTGGAAACAAATGTGAGCTTAAGAGTTGAAGAAACAGATACTCCTGATAGCTTCAAGGTAAGTGGAAGAGGAGAACTTCATCTTTCAGTTCTTATTGAAACTATGAGAAGAGAAGGCTATGAACTTCAGGTTTCAAAGCCATCAGTTATCTTTAAGGAAGAAAATGATAAGAAACTTGAACCTATTGAATACTTGACTATTGATGTACCAGAAGAATTTATGGGTGTTGTAATGGAAAAGTTAGGGCCTAGAAAAGCTGAAATGGTAAATATGACTTCAGCGGTTAATGGATATACAAGGCTTGAATTTTTAATCCCAGCTAGAGGACTCATAGGTTTTAGAAGTGAATTTATGACAGATACTAAGGGAAATGGAATAATGAATCATGTTTTAGAAGGCTATGATACTTATAAAGGTGATATTCCTGAAAGAAGCAGAGGTTCAATAGTAGTTTTTGAAAGTGGAGAAGCCATAGCTTATGGACTTTTCAATGCTCAAGAAAGAGGAAGATTATTTATAGAACCAGGTACTGAAGTTTATGAGGGCATGATTGCAGGAGAATGTGCTAAAGCAGATGATATAGAAGTTAATATATGTAAGAAAAAACATTTGACTAATACAAGATCTTCAGGTTCTGATGAAGCCTTAAAATTAACACCAATAACTCAAATGACTCTTGAACAATGCTTAGAGTTTATTGCAAATGATGAATTAGTAGAGGTAACTCCTAAAAATGTACGAATGAGAAAGAGAATTTTAAGTACTGACCTAAGAAAAAAACAACAGTCAAGAAATAGGTAAAAATGTATTTTATATTAATGCATTTTGCATATAAAAATGATTTATAACTTCTTCTTATGGGGTGGGGTGACTTATGAAGAAAAAAGTTTGGATTATTATTTCTTGCATTTTTCTAATTCTATGTATTATATCTATTTGTGCCTGCAATTATGTATACAAAACATTAAAGCATCCATTTGAATATACTGGAGAAATGAATTTAGAAGTTAAAAATGGTGATACTATAAATTCACTAATTGATTCATTATATAAAAAAAAGCAAATTAAAAATGCTGAATTGGTAAAAATGTATATTAAATATAAAAAAATGAATACAAATATTAAGGCAGGAAAATATATATTTTATAACGATTTAACTATATCTAAATTTATAGGCAATCTTAATAATGGAATATATGATGAAAAAGCAGTTATAGTTACTATACCAGAAGGCTATAATCTTGAGCAGATAGCTAAATTATTAGAAAGTAAAAATGTAATTAGTCAGGCTGACTTTATTTCAGGATGCAAAAATTACACACTTCCATCATTTGTTAATAGTGATAAGAATAGAAAGTACTGCTTAGAAGGATTCCTATTTCCAGATACGTATTCTTTTAGAAAAAATATAAAAAGCAAAGAAATAATTGATACTATGGTGAAGACTTTTCAATATACTATAGATGATATTCAGAAAAAAGAGAATAAAAAATTTACTGATAGTGATATAGATAAATACATCACGTTAGCTTCAATGATAGAAAGAGAATCAAATAAGGATGAGGACAGACCGAAGATTGCTTCAGTATTCTATAACAGGCTTAATGCGAAAATGATGCTTCAATCTGATGTAACTGTACTTTATGCATATGGTGTTACAAATATATATGAATTAAGTTCTGATGGCATACTTCATAATAGTAAATTAGAAATAAAGTCACCATATAACACTTATTATGTAAAAGCTTTGCCTGAGGGACCAATATGCAGCCCAGGCAGAGCAAGCATTGAAGCAGCTATTAACCCAGCTAAAACACAATATTATTACTTTGTGGCTACTAAAGATGGTGTTATGTATAGTAAGACTCAAAAAGAACATGAAGCATATGTTAAAAAGTACATTAACAATAAATAATTAAAGATTATACTATCCTCGGTCACAAAGTTCCACTAAATTTCTAAAAGAAGATTCTCTCCGCTATCATTTATAAATTAAATGAAACTAAATGTGACGAGGAAAGCATAGTTTAGAACGGAGATTTATGGAAGGAGTTGAAATCCGTTATAAAATAACGGTAATATGAGCGGTATAACTTATGATTATATGGAACAGTATATTAAAGGCTTAATTCCTGAACATTCAGGTATGCTGAAGGAGATGGAGGATTATGCTAAAGAAAATAATGTTCCAATAGTGCAGAAAGAAGTAGCAAAATTTATTGAGCTTATGGTGAATAACAAAAGACCATGCAAGATACTTGAACTTGGTACAGCTATAGGATATTCTGCAATTTTAATGTCGATGTCAGCAGGTAATAATTGCAAAGTAACAACAATCGAACGAGATGAAAATATGATTGAAATAGCTGGTAGAAATATTAATAAATATGGATTTTCAGATAAAATTAATATACTAAAGGGAGATTGTCTTGAAGTCTTAGAAAAAATAAATGATGAATATGATATCATATTTATGGACGCAGGAAAAGGTCATTATAATCATTTTTTACCTCATTGCTTAAGAATCTTAAAAAACGATGGAATGATAATTGCAGATAATGTTCTTTTTAGAGGTATGGTGGCATCTAGAGAACTTCTTCAAAGAAGGAAAATTACAATTGTTAAAAGGATGAAAAGCTATTTAGAAATGATATCAAATGATGAAAAACTCATGACATCTATAATCCCAATGGGAGATGGTATAGCAGTAACTACGAAAAAAATGGGGTGATAATATGAATAAACCAGAGATTTTAGCTCCAGCAGGAAATTTTGAAAAATTAAAAGCAGCTATAGACTTCGGTGCAGATGCAGTTTATTTAGGTGGAAGCAAATTAAATTTAAGAGCTTTTGCTGATAATTTTGATACAGAAAAATTAAAGCAGGGTATCAGCTATGCACATGAAAGAGGTAAGAAAGTATATCTTACTATGAATGTATTTCCACATAATCAAGATCTTAATGGACTTGAAGAATATTTAATTGAAGTAAGAGATTTAGGAATTGATGCCTTAATTGTTTCTGATGCAGGAATAATAATGACAGCAAAAGAAGTGGTTCCTGAAATGGAGCTGCATTTAAGCACTCAGGCAAACAATGTTAACTATAAATCAGCTTTATATTGGCATAAGCAAGGAATAAAAAGAATAGTACTTGCAAGAGAGCTTTCTCTTAATGAAATTAAAGAAATTAGAGAAAAACTGCCAGAAACATGTGAGTTAGAAGCATTTGTTCATGGATCAATGTGCATATCATATTCAGGAAGATGTCTGCTTTCAAATTACATGACTGGGAGAGACTCAAATAGAGGGGAATGTGCACAGCCTTGCAGATATAAGTATTATTTAACAGAAGAAAAAAGACCTGGCGAATATTTTGATATTAATCAGGATGACAAAGGAACTTATATAATGAATTCCAAAGACTTATGTATGATTGAATATATACCTGAGCTGGTGGAAGCTGGTATAACTTCTTTTAAAATAGAAGGAAGAATGAAAAGCTCATATTATGTAGCTGCTGTAGTTAAAGCTTATAGGATGGCTGTTGATTCATATTTTGAAGACCCTAAGTCTTATAAATTAAATAAAAAGTGGCTTGAGGATTTGATGAAACCTAGTCATAGAATATATTATACTGGTTTTTATTTTGGCGATAAAAATAGCCAGGTTGATAGTACATCTTCATATATAAGAGATTATGATATTGTTGGAATAGTAAAGGATTATAACGAAGAAAATAATACTGCAACTATTGAACAGAGAAATAGGGTATTTGAAAATGATACTGTTGAGGTGCTTAGACCACAAAATGATAATTTTAAATTTGAACTTAAGGACATGAGAGACAAGAATGGAAACAAAATAAGTGTTGCTCCTTGTGCTCAAATGATTTATACAATAAAAACAGATTTAAAACTTAAAATTGGAGATATGCTAATAAAAGAAAAATAAGTATAAAACACCTGCCTTTTGTCTAAAATGATAAAAGGCAGGTGTTTTTTTATGTATATGATTTATAAAAGAAAAGCTATAAAAATATTTTTACTAATGTGTTTTATATTTTTAATGCTAATCATCAGAATAGTGTGTATAATGTTTTATGATAGTAAGGAATTGAGTACAAAAGCTGAATTGCAGTATGATGATACTCCAGCATTAAGTGATATTAATTATATGTTATTTGACTATAATGGAAGGCAGCTCTTAGATTACAAAAATAAATATTATGTTGTAATAGACATTGGAACCTTTCACCAAAATAATTTTGATAAGAATTCAAATGACTTATATTCATTAATTTATATTTTGAAAAACTACAATAATGATTATGATCTGTTAAATATTAATAATACGGAAAATAATAGTTTAACATATGAAATAGATGAGGATACATATGATAAATTAAAAAATTTAAAAGGAGTTAAGGGATTTTATACTTACATGTATTCTGCTGTAGATCGTTCAGCTTCATGGAAAATTGAAAATATTTTAACAGATCCAAAAAGATTAACAGATAAATCTTTTAAGACTTTAGATTCTATAGAAATGCAAGTGTATAATAAAACAAAGGATAATAAATATATTAAGGAAAGGTTTGCTAAAGATGTCAATGGAAATATTTCTTCAAAAGGATATATAATGCCTCAAAATAATGTAAATGTAAGATTAACTTTTGATAAGAATATTGAAGACAAAGTTAAAGATACATTAAATTCTGATAAGTATAAGAACTATTCACAAATTGGAGTAATCATAATGGACAGCAGCAGCGGGAATATACTTGCTATGGTTAATAAGAATGATAATGATGCAAATGCAAATATAGGTGCAGCAACAGAAAATGGGTATGTACCTGGTTCGATATTTAAAATTATTGTAGATGAAACAGGAATACAAAATAATAGTATATCATTAACAAAAAGTTATGCATGTCTCCCTAGTTCAATATCCATGTGTAAAGGAAGAGAGCATGGTTCAATCACAGTAGCAGAAGCATTAGCTGAATCTTGTAATAATGTATTTGCAAAATTAGGTGAGGATGTAGGATATAAAAACTTTATAGCATCTGCAAAGTCACAAGGACTTTTCAATAAGGTGTTTAACTTTGATTCAGAAGCAATTGGAGATTATGTTGAGCCAATTAAAAATGCTGGAGGAAGCAGGCTTATTTCTATAGGTCAGAACATGAGAATAACACCAATCCAAGCTATTAGTATTGCAAATACTGTTGCGAATGATGGTGTGTATGTAAAGCCAAGGCTTATTGATGCATATGTAGATGATAATAACAATGAAATTACAAAACTTCCTTCACAAAAGAAAACTATATTTTCTAAAAATACTGCAGATATTATGAAAACTCAGATGATACAAGTAGTGAAAAAAGGAACTGCATATCTTGGAAATATAGATAATATTGAAATTGGCGGAAAGACGGGAACTAGTACTAGAATAGATGGAAGTAATTACTGTTCGGATGGTTGGTTTATCAGCTTTTTCAAATTAAAAGATAAATATTATTCTATGGTCGTTTTTGTAAAAAATATTGATGTTGACAATGAAGAAGGTGGAACAACAGCTGTGCCGATTTTTAAAGATATAGTACTTAATATTTCTAAAAACTAGGTATATATACTGTCCTTAGTCACAGGATGATGCTAAATTTATAAAAGAAACTTTTCACTTTTATAATTTATAAATTAAGTAGAAGTAAAAGTGATGACTAAGGTATGAAATAATAAGAAGCCTCATTATTCTGATAAAATATTTACAATTATGTTAAGAGATAATATAATTAAACTGTAAATAAATATTTAGTATATTTTAATGGGGGTATTGTTTTGAAAAAAATTTTATGTTTGATGATATTAGCAATAATATTAGTAATATCTTGCTCTAGATTTTTAATTCCGGGTAATAAAAGCAAAGAATCTACTATAAAAATATTAAAAAAAGATGCTAATCAAAATTGTATGATTAGTTTAGGAATGCATAAGATGGAAGTTGGAAGTGAACTTAATTCTTTAAAATTAGAAACACTAAATGGTCAATCATGTGAGTCAACAAATGGAGCTGAATATAGGGATACAATGATTTGTCCATCTGGATATTATTTTGAATTTAATAAAAAAGATTTACTTAATATTATTATGGTTGATGGAAATACTCCTACAGCATCAGGATTAAAAGTTGGAGATTCTATTAAAACAATGGAAAAAATATACGGAGCCAAATATACTAAAGCTAATGATTCGTCTGATTCATCAAGTTTTATGTATGAATATAAATTATCAGATTGTTACCTAATTATAACTATTAAAGATGAAAAAGTAACTTCATGGACAGTAGAAAGTAGATAATAAAAATAAGCTATAAAAAACCAGGAGATATGTAATAATATTTCCTTTTTATTTATAAAATTTTTTTGTACATGCACTTTTACTATTTATAATCATATTATATTATAAGCAGTATTTGGAGGGGCTTTCTGTGGAGTCATTA
>JAUZPN010000027.1 GCA_030705885.1 Bacillota bacterium
AAAATTATTATTATGTGAGGTATTATATGCAAAAAAACTCTGTTCAAAGATTAAATCAAATAATTAAGGTTCTTACATCTTATGGTTTTGGATTTATTGTAGACAGCAAACTTAATAAAGAAAAAAATTCTCCTGAAAACCTTAGAAAAGCTTTTGAAGAATTGGGTTCTGCCTTTATTAAAATAGGTCAAATTTTAAGTACTAGACCCGATATACTTTCAGAAGCTTATATTAAATCATTGTCAAAGCTTCAAAATAACGTCCTTCCTGAAAAATACGAAGATATTGAAACTGTAATTTTAAAGGAATTTAACAAACCAATTCAGGAGCTATTTTTACATTTTGATAAAACTCCACTTGCTTCAGCTTCCATTGCTCAAGCTCATATGGCAGTCCTTAAAGATGGCAGACATGTTATTGTTAAAGTTCAGCGTCCAAATATTGCCGAGGAAATAAAACTTGATCTCTCTATTCTTAGAAAAATATTAAATCTTACTAAAATTGGATTTAGTGATATGATTATAAACCCTCAGGATGCCCTTAAAGAACTTTCAGAATCTACTGAAGCAGAGCTTAATTTCAAAAATGAACAGAATAATCTTAAAAAATTCAAGGAATTAAATAAAGATGTTGTATTTATATATGTTCCTTATGTTGTGGATTCATTGACAAGTTCAAAAGTGCTTACTATGGAATATATTGAAGGATTTAAAATAGATAACTTGGAAATGCTTAGTAAAGGTGGTTATGACCTTCAGGATTTAGGCAAAAAACTTACTTTATCTTTTTATAAACAGATTTTTGAAGATGGTTTTTTTCATGGCGACCCTCATCCTGGCAACATAATAATAAATGAAGGTAAAATATGCTACATAGATTTTGGTATAGTAGGCACACTTTCAAATTCATTAAAAGCTTCATTAAATGATATAGTACTTTCAATAGCTTACCATGATATTAACAAAATAGTTTCTGTTTTAATATCAATATGTATAAAAAATGGATATATTAATCGAAATGAACTTTATGAAGATGTAGATTATATGTTCACTATTTATTTATCATCTTCTTTAAATAATATAAATATTTCTGTTTTGTTTAATGAAATACTTACTATAACAAAAAAACATAATATGCGCCTTCCAAAAGAGTTTACTATGCTTATTCGAGGAACCTCTATAATTGAAGGAGTAATTGCAAAAATATGTCCTGACATAAAACTGATGGATATAATTATTCCTTATATAAAATCTAGTGAGAAATTTTCTCCATTTAAAAATTTTTCACTAAATGATTTTATACTTAATCTTCTTATTTTTTCAAAGGATGCATCAAAAATTCCTACAAAAATAAATCAAGTTTCTGATAGCCTTTTAAGTGGAAGAACAAAAGTACAGCTGCAGCATACAAGTCTAGAAAAACCAATTGCTGAACTTAATAAAATGGTTAACAGGCTATTATTCGGATTAGTTATTGCTGCTATGATTATTGGCTCTTCAACTATATTAAGTTCTAATATAGGTCCTAAATTTTATGGTATTTCTATTATAGGACTTCTTGGATTTGGATTTGCAGGTATATCAGGAATCTGGCTTATAATATCAATAATACGTTCTGGAAATTTAAAATAAAAACACGCTGGCAAATCAGCGTGTTTTTATTTTAATTATCCTATTTTGATGCAGTTAAGTTTTGGAAGTCAGATATCATTTGTTTAACTCTATCTTTAGGTATTATGAACTGACACTTTCCATCTACAAAAGCTCCATAGAAATTATCATCATAAGGACAATACTCTACTTTATGAACTTTATCTGTACCAGTATTTAATGTAAAGGTAGTTGTTATTTCAGGATTTTCTGGTATCTGCTTATTAATTTCCTGTTCAAAGCTTAATCCTACGAGTTCCTCATAGAAAGACTTAAATGCTTTTTCTTGAACATCCTTACCATCAATCTTATAAGTCGTAGTTACTGTATCTTTATCTCCTGATTTAGCAGCTTTTTTAGTAGTTCTTGAAAGATCGATAGTACTTTCCTTACCAGCATTATTAATAACCATCTTATCTACCTCATCAATATTTACAAGATATACAAAAGCAGATATTAATTTAACTGGATCTGGATATATTGAATCTATTTTGTCTTTAGGCATTATATATACTGTATTTGATCCATCAACTTTAAAGTAAGTATATGTTGAGTCTTTATCATTTCCAATTTGCAAATGCATTTTTTTGTTATCTGTATCAGTAAATAGAACATCATATCTAGGTTTATCTAATCCATATTTAGAAAGATCCTTTGCATTATCTTCAATAATATCTGATATTTGGAATGATGGCAATCCCTCAACATATGTCTGTAACTTTGATAAATCAATATCATAAGTTTTATCAAATGGTTGAGTTAATACTAAAGTACCTACATTTGCCTGTTTTTCCTTATCTGTTTGATTAGAATTTGGCTTCATCTCCACTACTCTTCCATCTTTGTTTACAACCTTAAAATAATTTAATTTTGTTGTATCTACAGTAGCTAAAGTCTTATCTCTTAACTGAGAAACAGTAACCGTAAGACAACTTCCCGAACCTTGTGCAACAAGATAAACATTTGGATCATCTTTAGCCATTAAGTAGTAATCACTTCCAGATGGTGATGTGTTTCCAAGTAAAATAACTTTCTTGCTGCCATCAGCTAATGTTGCTGTTGCAGTAGCAACTGGTTTTGACAATCCATAACTTTGTAAGTCTGAAGAATTAGATACTACTACCCTTTCAGCATTTAGTGATGTAAAGTCTGATACAATGTCATTTACTGCACTTTGAAACAATTGAATACCAGGTGCATCTTTCATCTGCCAAGCACTACCGTTTTTCACCAAATTTATTGTAGCTTTATTATATTCAATTGAAATCTCATTTATTTTATTTACATCAAGTTTCATAATTGAAATAGTCTTCGCTGCTGGAGTTGTTGTTGTTGTTTTTTTTGAATGTTTACTCAAATATACATATCCTCCAACAAGAGCTGCCAGCACTACTAGAAGAATAATAATATTTTTTCCTTTCTTCATCTATGTCTCCTCCTAAGCCATACCAACACTCCTGAGAATAGAATTATTACAGGAATTACTACAACTACTATAGCTGCAACTGCTAATTCCTGAGAAGCAGTCATATTTAAAGTTTCACTTTTTAAGTCCTTAGCTCTAACAGTTATATTATCTTTTTTATCAACAAGCCAGTTAACAGAATTCATAAAGAAATCTTTGTTACCCTGTCCTGCTGATAAAATCTGAGAATTTGTAAATGTAGAACTTCCTACTACTATAAGTTTCGAATCTTTTGATGTATCACCAGTACCTAAAGAATCTGTTATTGCATCTGCTATAATAAATGGTCCAGTATAATCTCCAGTTTCTTTTGATATTGTAGTAGATTTAACATTTTTCTTACCCCATGAACTATCTGAAGTAGTAAGAAGATTCTCAATTTTAGTAGTGTTCTTTTTAGGAGTAAATGGTACTATAGATTGAGCATTTGGTATTAAAATTGCAGTATTTGCACTTGTAATTGGTTTTAAAATTTCATGGTCTCCTAATGTTGGTATAATAATGTTTGGATATTGAGTACTTGCTATATGAGATGTATCACCTTCAATTATAATAGTTGGTTTTATATCTACACCATAACTATTTAAAATTCCTTTAATATTTGGTGTTGCAGTTTCTGAATAATCTAATAAAAATACAGCTCTTCCACCATTTGACATAAACGTTTTAACTTTATCTGTTTCACCTGGTGTAAAATCGCTCTTAGGTCCTATAACGAGCAAAACAGAGCCAGCTTCCAGCTTTGCATCTGCTGAAGCTAAGTTAAGATTTTGCACAGTATAATTTTCATTATCCAGCTGACTTGCAAGAGTTGTATCAAGTGCTGTTTCATTGTGTCCTTGTAATGTATATATTATAGTACTTTTTTCTGAAGTTACATAAGTTATTGCACCAGTAACCTTTTGCTCTACAAGTAACTGAGATGCAGTAGTTTCTCCTGTTGTAGCATCAGTAGTACCTCCTACCATATCATTTTCTGATATAATCTTAAATTTAGTTCCAGCCTTATAATCCATTCCTTTTTGTACTACTACTGAACCTATAGAAACACCTGTAGATGATCCACTCGATGTATATTGCTGAGCAACTTGTGGATATTTATCAGGATCTACATAACTAACCTTTATATGTGAATTAGCTGCCTGATATTTTGATAATATAGTTTTAACTTGCTGGCTTTCCTTTCCTGATTCATAAAATCCAATTATCTTTACATCATCCTTAACAGTACCTAAAATGGTCTTAGATTGGTCTGATAAAGAATATAATTGATTTGGTGTTAAATCCAGTTTCCAGTTTAATTGTGCAGCTAATAAATTAATTACTATAATAATTGCAATTACAACAGCAGTTATTAAAGTAGCATATCCACCATACCTAAACTTCTTATCCTTAAATGATTCTTTAATACTAATTTTTTTCATCTTTTGCACCCCCTTAACTCCATCTTCTCTTCTCTATTAAACGTATAGATAGAAATACGAATACAAAAGAAAACGAAATATAGTATAATATTGAACTGAAATCAAGAACTCCAGAAACCATTGCCTGAAATCTGTCAAGAAGTGAAAACCACCCTAAAAATTTTGATGTAAAGCCTTCATATAATGTCTTTTTAATAATATATATTGTAACAATAGCTGCTATACTCACAATAGCTGTAATACCTGTAACAAATATATTATGAGTAGAAAAATAAATTATTAGAATTAATATTGCTGCTAATACACCAGCTAAAACTATTCCAGACTGCAAGGTTGTTGGTATAATCTGTGTAATTGCTGAAATAAGATAAGTAAGTAGTAGCACCCCTATAGTGGCTACTAATGCAACTATCTGATTTTCTGTTAATGATGATATAAAAATACCAATTGCAATAAAAGTTGCTCCTAATAATGCAAATCCTAATATTTGTCCAAATGTTTGTGCAAAAGCTACTTTGCCAAATAAACTTAAAATTAATGGATTTATACAAGTTACCAATAATGCTATTAAAAATAATGCTAATGCTGCAAAATACTTTCCTAATACAATTCTTGTAATACTAACTGGTGCAGTAAACAGAAGCTGATCTGTTTTCTGACGAGCTTCCTCAGAAAGTGTCTTCATAGTTATTACCGGTATAAGAAACAACAATAAAAAAGTACTGCTTAATAGAACATTGGTATAGTCTGCACTTGGACTTGAACCTCCTCCTAATAAATCAGAAGCAAAAAATATTCCTGTCATAAGAAGAAATACTCCCATAAAAACATATCCTACAGCAGAAGTAAAATAATATCTCAATTCTTTTTTAAATACTGCTAACATTTATTTTGCCTCCTTTTGGTTAGTAACCTGTAGGAACACTTCTTCTAAATTCATATCTACAGATTTCATACTAAGAATAGGTAATGATGCGGCACTTAATGATTTGACTAAATCTTCTCTTATATCAGCATCCTTCTTAGCTTCAACTATAACATCTATAGTGCCTTCTTCCCTTACTTTATCTTCGCTTACATGCTGAACACTTTCAATAGCTTTAATAGCTTTAATTACATCTGCAGAAGCTCCTTTAACTCTTAGGGAAATTTTATTACTGAAATTAAGCTTTTGTGACAATTCTTCAGGCTTACCACTTGCTACTATAGAACCTTTATTTATTATTACAACTCTGTCACAGACTGCACTTACTTCAGAAAGTATATGTGAACTTAATATAATTGTATGTTTCTTTCCTAAGTCCTTAATTAAATTTCTTATTTCTATTATTTGTTTTGGGTCTAAGCCAACTGTAGGCTCATCTAATATAAGTACTTCTGGATCTCCAACTATAGCTTGTGCGAGTCCTACCCTCTGTTTATAACCTTTTGACAAATTCTTTATAAGTCTATCCTTTACATCAGTAATCTTTACAACCTGCATAATTCTTTCAAGACTACTTTCTCTTTTATCCTTAGAAACTCCTTTAAGATTGCTTACAAATGTAAGATATTCATTTACAGTCATATCTACATAAATTGGAGGAATTTCAGGAAGATATCCTATTTTTCTTTTAGCTTGTTCTGGATTTTCTAAAATGTCAATTCCATCAATCTTAACAGTACCCTCAGTTGTAGATATATATCCTGTAATTATGTTCATGGTAGTAGACTTTCCTGCACCATTTGGTCCTAAGAAACCCAGTACTTCACCTTCATTTACAGTAAGACTTATGTTATTTAAAGCCACATGTTCCCCGTAACGCTTGGTTACGTTTTCAACCTGAATCAATTATATCACCTCTAGTAATTATTTTTCACCCTAAAATTTACATTAAATTTGTGTCAGTAATGTGTCAATAATATGTCGATATTGTTAATATTACATTAATGAATTATTAAGGCACTTTAATTTATCCTAAAGCTTATAATATCACTAAATCATATATCAGGCAAGTAAAATTGAATGATTAGATTGGAAATTTAATCAAAATTAGTATTTATACTTTCCTCGGACACATTTAGTTCCACTTAATTTATAAATGATAGCGGAGAGAAGCTTCTTTTAGAAATTTAGTGGAACTTTGTTACCGAGTATAGTATATTAAGTACAAATTGTCAGTATAAATAAAAAATTTATAGGAAATAATATATTAATCAAAAATTTATTAAAAGTGAGGTGAATAAGCTGGACTCATGTAATATTTGTTATATGAACCAGTTATAAAATGTCTAAAAAAGGTATTAGTAAAATTGATGAAACAAAATCCCAAAGTTCTGAAGACCACAAACCAAGCTGGAAAGGTCCAAAAGAAGAGTTCAAAGCTAGAAAAGATACTAAAACCCAAAGAGGCAGTAACAAACAATGGTAAATAAAGCTCACCTAATTTTTTAGGTGAGCTTTTAATACTATTTCACATAAATGTTATTTACAGAATCTATAGGCTTAAAGTACTTATTACAATTTAAATATTTAAATGATTCTCTAGAACCAATCCAAAGAATCCCCTTATCTACTAGACTATTACCAAAAAACGTAACTACTTGATTTTGAAGTTCTTTACTAAAATAAATCAAAACATTTCTGCAAATAATAAAGTCCATAAAATCAAATGAGCTGCTAGAAGCTAAGTTATGTTCAAAAAATATTATTCTCTCCCTTAAAGACTTATCCATAATTACATGGTCTGATTTCATCCTATAATAATCCGAAAAAACTTTAGTTCCCCCTGCTTCATGATAATTTTCAGCATATTTTTTAATTTTTCTCGCTGGGTATATTCCTTCTTCTGCTGTATTTAAAGCTATTTTACTAAAATCCGTAGCAAAAATTTCGGTCTTATTATATATTCCTTCTTCTTTTAGCAATATTGCCAGTGAATATGTTTCCTCACCTGTAGCACATCCAGCATCCCATATTTTTATATGTTCTTTATTTTTAAGTATTGGAATAATATTTTTCCTAACATTTTTATAAATTAATGGGTCCCTAAACATTTCAGTCACACATATAGAAAAATCCTGCAAAACAACTTTAAAAAATTTTTTATCATTCAGAATTTTTTTTGTCATTTCCGAAATACTGTTTATTTTACTCTCTATAGAAATTCTATGCAGAATTCTTCTTTTAATATGGGTCCTGCTATAATTTCTAAAATCATAACCATATTCACAAAATATATTTTCTAACAATATCTGAATTTCTAAATCTTCATTTATTAAATTTGATTGTTCCATATATATTCACCTTTATACCTATTTTTTATATTACCCTCAATTGCAAAATTCTAATATATTTCTAAAAGAAAGCCTTTTTATATTATCACTTACAAATCAATTGGGAATAAATGTGCCAGTAAAAAGTATAACATAGTATTTGAAATTTTATCTATCTATTTATTTATTATAATCTATATTTTTTAAAATGTAAACGTTTTTATATGTATTTTTTGCCAACAATAATATATATTAATTGCATATTATTATTGACAAAAAATATTTAAAAAGTTACTATATCAAAGTATAAATTATGATATTTTAGCTTATAAGCTTAAAAAGGAGATTTTTATGGAAAATAAAGTTTTAGCCACAGTAAATGGAAGGGAAATTACAGACCAAGAATTAAATGAAACTATTCAAAGAATACCTAGTGAAAGACAATCTTTTTTCTATAGTGAAGAAGGTAAAAAACAATTGCTCGATCAGGTTGTATCCTTTGAACTTCTTTATAATTATGCCCAGGATAATGGCATAGACAAAGATCCTGCATTTATTAATCAACTGCAAAAAGCAAGAAAAGAATTATTAACTCAAGCTGCAATTGATAAAGTTCTTTCAGGAGTATCTGTTTCTGATGAAGAAGCACAGCAATATTATGATCAGAATGAAGATATGTTTAATGAAGGTGAGACTGTAAATGCAAAACATATATTAGTTGAAACTTTAGAAAAAGCTAATAGTGTTAAGGATGAAATTTCTAAAGGTATGAGTTTTGAAAACGCAGCTACTGAATACTCAAGCTGTCCTTCAAAATCCCAAGGCGGAAGCTTAGGCAGCTTTTCTAGAGGTCAGATGGTACCAGAATTTGAAAATGCAGCTTTTTCTTTAGAAGCAGGCGTAGTCAGTGAACCTGTTAAAACACAATTTGGATACCACCTTATAAAAGTTGAAAGCAAAAATGCAGGTCGTAAGAAAAACTTTGCAGAAGTAAAAGATAATCTTAAAATTGAACTTCTCCATCAAAAGCAAAACATGAAGTATATGGAAGTTGTTCATAATTTAAAAAAATCTTATCCTGTTGAGATAAAATAAATAAGAAGGCCCTGTAATATATTTTCCTAAGGGCAAATATGTATTATTAATATATATTTACTCTTAGGAGGTAAAAAGCGTATGTCCTTAAATAACAATTTTAGAAATTCAAATTATAATCGGATTTTGGCAAAAAATTATTCTTTGACCTACTGCGGTAAGATGCTTGGTGTATATGACAGTACTGGTTATAATAAATTTCAATATCCTATATATAATTCTCCTAATTTTCCCCAAAATGATTGTACTAATTTTATTTCTCAAGCTTTATTTGCAGGTGGTAAGCAAATGACTGGCGTAAGCTATACAAGCTTTGGCAGCTGGTTCTGCCATACAAAAAGTCACACAAACCTTTCAGCATGTTCCCTCACTTGGAGATCTGCATCTCACTTTAGACATTATTGGATTAATAAAGTCAAACTTTACAAAGAAATTCCTTGGACTAATGCTTATTATCAAAATGACTTTGAAGAAAATATATGGAATCTTTTAGATGTCTCAGATGTTATTCAATTTGCAAAAGATTATGGCACCCCTTACCATACACTAATTGTAACTGACAAGCAGTTAAATCCTAATAAAGATATACTTGTATCTTCTCATTCAATAAATAGGTGTAATAGTAGTTTGTTTGATTTAATTAAGCTTAAGAAAAGCTTAATAATCATATATCACTTTGATAATTGACAAGATACAATTGACAATTGATAATTATCAGTGGTTTGCAGCTTATGATATTATATTTGTATTCCGACGGGGTTTATATTATATATAATTTTATATCTCTTAATATTATATTTGTTAAATATTATTATGTTTATTTATAATATCAATATAATTTTGCT
Source organism: Bacillota bacterium (assembly GCA_030705885.1). Classification (GTDB taxonomy): domain Bacteria; phylum Bacillota; class Clostridia; order Clostridiales; family Clostridiaceae; genus JAUZPN01. The sequence goes on from JAUZPN010000027.1 coordinate 9,734, forward strand.
AAAAAATTTATTTAAATTTTAACAAAAAAACTATTGCATTTTTATTAAAATGGAAATACAATAGTCCTTGGACATTATATTTTTAGTAAAGTTATAAGTGGTAACTACTAAAAATAATATGACTTTCTTAAATATTTAATAGACCTTAAATAAAGAACAAATTTGAGGATTAAGAAAAGTTATATCAATTGTCTTTTTTTATTCTGTATAGAATCATATTTTTACAATTATTATTTTAAAAGCTGTTACATGTTTTATTGTTTTTACGATAATAATAGTGTAACTAATTGATATCTATAATTAAATTTAACTATATTGGGGGTAGATCGATGGAAAAAATGATCTTTGTGGTTAGGCAGGCAATAGAAAGTGACATTCCTTTTATTCAGGAAATAACAAGAGAAGCTTTTAATACCTATAGGGACAATGCTGGGGTACCAGGAACACTTCCCGCTCTTGAAGAAACCTACGAAGATGTAAAAAATGATATTCATTCAAAAGAATTCTTTGTGGCACTTTATAATAATAAAATTATTGGAAGTGTAAGAATTGAAATTAAATCAAATAAAACTGGATATCTAAGCAGATTTGGTGTTTCAAAAGAGTTCCAAAAAAATGGTGTTGGTAAAGAGTTAATGAATTATGTTGATAAGAGAATGATAGAATTAGGTATAACTGATTTGTATCTTCATACTGCTTCTAGACTTTTATCACTTGTTAGATTCTATTATGGAAAGGGCTTTTATATTGAGTCAACTGCTAATGATCGAGGATATATTAGAGCATTATTATGTAAGGAATATGATACTGTTAAAGTCGAAAATTCCGATGAATCCTTATACCAAAATAAAAAGGTTGTTTAACCAATCTGTTTATTACGGAATTTGCAGCATGCCAAAATATTTTGTAATTTATATTTTAGCAGGCATATGTAAGAAATATGAAAGGGTGTATAATTGTTTTTACAAATTTAAATACCAATTTAAATTTTTTAAGTGATGACATACTAATAATAAAAAGTTAAACCCACAAGCTATATTAAATAAAATGCTTGTGGGTTTATTTATATTATCTACACATCTATACAAATCTGATTTCTGCCTCTGTTCTTTGCATGATATAATCTTATATCTGCTATATTAAAAATTTCTTTAAACTGCTTTGCCTTAGAAGTTATATTATCAGCAACTCCTATACTAATTGTAACAGAAACGCTTTTGTCATCTTTTTTTATAACTAAATCTCTTATAAGTTCTAAAATTTTATGAGCCTTTTTTGTACCATTTTCAAGTACAGCACCTTTCATAACAATAACGAACTCATCTCCTCCATAACGTCCAAATAAATCATCCTTTCTAAGAATGCTTGAACATGCCCTGCTAACCTGTTTAATAACTTCATCACCAAAAAGATGACCATAATTATCATTAATCCTTTTAAAACAATCAATATCAATAAGTATGCAAACTATACTTTCATTTTTTTCATATGCATTCATCAGCCATTCATTTGTAGTTTTTTCAATATAAAATCTATTATATACACCTGTTAAATAATCTGTATTAGCCCTTTTTTCTAATGAATCTATGCTTCTATTAATCTCTAAATTTAATGCTAATGTATCTAATTCTCTGATATTTTGTTCATTAAGAAGTGTTATATATTCTTTTTGAACCTTAAATCCCATTTTAGTATTATCCATCATTTCGCATAAATTACATCTTTTTTCTTGGATATGCTTTAGGAAATTAAAATCATTGTATCTTTCGATTATATCCTTTGCATTTGAATAAGATTGGAATGCCTCTTTATACAAATTCTGATAATAATACCAATTGCCTTGTAAATCATAACATTTAGCTTTTTCTTTTACATACAAATTTATACTTTCACTATTAATAATTTCATCAATTATTACCTTAGAAGAACTAAAATTTTTATTTGATATGTATATATTAGCTATGTTCAATTTAACTTTAATATTTGATAATTTATCATAAGGAACATAATCATCAAATATTGACAATCCCTTATTTGCCATTTCTAATGCCTTTTTATAATCCCCCTCAAGTATATAGACATTACAGTAATTACTATATGCATCAATTACCGTAATATAATCTTTTAATTTTTCACCTAAATCAATCGTATTATCTAATACAATTTTTGATTTTTCTAAATTTCTGTTATATTCATAAAGCAAAAACATCATTTTATAAGAATTTAATTCATCTGTTTTATCACCATGTTTTTTGTAAACCTCTTCATGAGATGCTAAACTATTGAAAGCAGCCGAAATATTCCCAATATAATAAAAAGTTTTAGCAAGATTTAAATGTGCATTTATAATAGCTCTATAATTCTTAAGTTCTATTCCTCCCTGAAGACAATTATAACAATTTTCAACAGTCTCTTTATATTTACCTTGATTCCTTAAATCAATAACTTTTTGTTCAAGCATATTTAGTTCTTCCACTGTCATATTACCAGCCTCTTCTTCCATTAAAATCTATTACTATTATACTATAACTGATGCATACTAATTTGTCATATATTAATTTTGTCCTATATTAATTTTATTACAATTTATTTGATATTTCAACAAATATGTTACAATACAGCTTAATTTTATTTAATTTTAACAATTGGGTTCAATTTTTCTTAATTATTTTTCTTAATATGCTGCAAACGAAACTGTTTTGGAGTAATACCTATACTTTTTTTAAAAGTACGTATCAGATGACTGCAATCTGCAAACCCTGTTTCCTGACTAATATAATTAAGATCAAATTTAGTAAAAAGCAACAAATCTTTAACTTTACTTAATCTTATAAATTCAATATAGTCTTTACAAGACTGACCATACATCTCATGAAATTTTTTTGCAAAATAAGAATAACTCATATGACACTTTTCTGCTAAATCTTCTACCTTTATAGACTCATGTGAATGTTCATCAATATATTGCAGTAATGAGTGTAATGAATCTGAATCATCATCAATCACTGCAATATTATTTGTATCAAATCCATGTTTTCTCCATATCCTTAAAATTTCAATAAGTAATGATGCTATTAATGTTTGAATCTTTATATCATACCCATAATCCTTATTATTAATTTCTTTAATACAGCAATTCATTAGATTATCTAAAGCAAAATCTTTAAAATTATCAGATGAAAAAAATACAGGTGCGTCCATGTTTCCTTCAGCACATCTAAAAATTATACTAAGTTTAGGTGTATAACTGCTGTTTATATTAATACTGTTTATATCAAATTTGAGAACGTCATATTTAAGTGGTTCACGTGAAACTGAAAAAATTGAATGTATTGTATTTGGATGAAATAAAATTAAATCTCCTGGCTCAAGCAAATACTCTTCCTTATTGCAATTTATTATTGCAGTTCCCCGCAGCATAAAAATAATTTCCATAAAATAATGTAAGTGAGCTTTTATAGGAAATAAACTATTCTTTGCATCAAATAAAAAAGCTTCATAAGGTGATTCTAATATATTGCTTTCTTCAAATAAAAAATTCATAATAATCTCCTTATAAAATAGGTTTGTTCTACTTTTAGATAGTTATATTATATCAAATAGATAATATAATTGGTATATTTGTTTTAGATATTAGAGAGGAATGATAATATTGGATTTTATTAAAGGTTTTACTTTTGCTCCATTTGCTAAACAAGGTAGTTATTTAAAAAAAGATATATATAAAAGTTTAGATACTTTAAAAGAAAGAGTTGGAGTTAATTTTATTATATTTGTTCCTACTGGCTTGCAGGATACACCTCAATCAGAAGAGATTTGTTATACTTCAAGTTTAAATATATCTGATGAAGAGTTCAAAGATTTAATTACGTATTCTCAGAAAATAGGTCTCAGAGTAGCACTTAAGCCTACAGTTAACTGCAAAAATGGAACTTGGAGGGCACATATTAATTTTTTTGATGAAGATGTTCCTTGTGAGCCAAAATGGAGCAACTGGTTTAAATCATATACAGATTTTCAGCTTCATTATGCTGAAATTGCTGAACAAACAGGATGCGAAATGCTTATTGCAGGTTGTGAAATGGTTATGTCAGAACATAGAGAAAATGAATGGCGAAAGTTAATTTCTGATATCAGAAATGTATACCATGGAGTTGTAACTTACAATACAGATAAATATCAAGAGCATAATGTAAAATGGTGGGATTGTGTTGATGTAATCTGCTCAAGCGGATACTATCCTATTGATGATTGGGAAAATCAATTAAATCGTATAGAAAAAGTTGTACAAAAATTTAATAAACCTTTTTTCTTTGCAGAAATAGGATGTAAATCTACTGAAGGCTCTTCAAAAATTCCAAATGACTGGTGTCATGAAGGAAATATAGCATTAAATGAACAGGCAGAATGGTATACAGCTATGTTTGAAGCATGCATTAAGCGTAAATGGATATCTGGTTTTGTTATATGGGACTGGGCAGGAAACCATTATTCACTAAATAAAGCTGAAAGTCATAAAGGTTTTGAAGTTTATGGAAAACCTTCTGAAAAGGTTATAAAAAAGTACTATACTATGGTGGTGAATGACCAATGATGAAAACAGATGTTAATGAATATGAAAAATTAGATCCTAAAGAAGAAGAACTTTTAGAAAATTTCAAAAGAAATGAAAATAATACTTTAAAAACACTTGTTGGATTATATAAAGGTCATTATTTAAGTTTATTTTTTTCAATTGTATTTTTTATTATAAAAAATTCTCCAGTTTGGGTTCTTCCAATTGTAACTGCAAATATTATTAATGCAGCAACTGCAAAAAATGGTAATGCTGCTCATGTAATTATAATTAATACTATCATAATGATTATTTTAATATTACAAAATGTACTTACAAATTACATTCATACAGTACTATATGCAAAAACTATACGAGGTGTTGAAAGGGATCTTAGAAGTTCTATGGTCAGAAAACTTCAGCAGCTTTCTATTGCATATCATAATGAGATGCAGTCTGGAAGATTACAATCAAAAATTATGCGTGATGTAGAACAAATTGAAAATTTATCTTCTCAAATATTTATAACAATATTAAGTATTGTATCAAATATAGTTGTGGCTTTAGGAGTTGTTATTTTTAAAAGCTTTACTGTATTCTTGTTTTTCTTATTTACAATACCTGCTGCTGTTTGTATTATGGCTCTTTTTAAGGGAAAAATAAAAAGATACAATACTGATTATAGAAAAGAACTAGAAGAAACCTCTGTACGTGTAATGGAAATGGTTGAATTAATTCCTGTTACAAGGGCCCATGGATTAGAAAATGAAGAAACAAAAAAAATTGATAATCAACTATCTAATGTAGCAAAAAAAGGACTTAAGCTTGATCTTACCCAGTCATACTTTTCATCTATAAGCTGGGTTACATTTCAAGTCTTTCAGGTAATCTGCCTTGCATTTACTGCATACTTAGCTGTAAAAAAATATATTTCTATTGGTGAAGTTATAATGTATCAAACCTATTTTGGATCTATTGTAGCACAGGTTTCTGGTATCATCACACTTCTTCCTATAATTGCAAAAGGCTTGGAATCTGTAAATTCAGTAGGAGATATTCTGCTTTGCCATGATATAGAAAATAATCGTAATAAAAATAAATTAAAAAACGTAAATGGTGAAATTGTATTTAAAAATGTAAACTTTAGATATAAAAACAGTGATGCACCTACACTTAAAAACTTAAATTTTACAATAAAACCTGGAGAAACAGTAGCGTTTGTAGGTGCTTCAGGTGCAGGAAAATCAACAATTTTAAATCTCGTAATAGGATTTTTTATGCCTACATCAGGACAAATTTTAATTGATAATCATGATCTTTCAAAACTTAATCTGCCAAGCTATCGTTCCAATATTGCAGTTGTACCTCAAAATGCAATTTTATTTTCTGATACTATTAAAGAAAATATTATTTATGGAACAAATGATATTTCAGATAAAGAGTTAAATGAAATAGTTAAAGCGGCAAATTTAGAAGAATTAATCGATTCACTTCCAGAAGGATTAGATACAAAAATCAGCGAACATGGAAGCAATCTTTCTGGAGGACAGCGTCAGAGAATTTCTATAGCAAGAGCGTTTGTAAGAAATCCAAAAATATTAATTCTTGATGAGGCGACATCTGCATTAGACAGCTTTTCAGAAATGAAAATACAGGAATCAATCGAAAACCTTGTTAAAGATAGAACAACTCTAGTTGTTGCACACCGTTTATCCACAATTAAAAATGCTGATAGAATTGCAGTCATTGGAAACGGAGGACTTAGAGAAATAGGTACTTATGATGAGCTTATGAATAGAAAAGGTGAATTTTATAACCTTAGAAAATTACAAATGTAGATAATTATTTCAAGCAATTTCCTATGTTCGGGCACAGAGTTCCACTTAGTTTTTAATGAAAAAGCCTCCCCCGCTGTAATTTATAAATTAAGTGGAATTAAATGTGACAAAAACATTTATAAATATAATATCATTAATCACAAAGTTTCTTTAATAAATATGTCAAAGGAAAGTATAAAGAAAAGCTAAATGTTATTAATAAGTATAATATGGAGTGTTATTTTTATGAAAGAAAATCTAAAACTGAAAACTTACAAACTACCTGATATAAAAAATTTAAAAGTGCATGGAAGGTCAACAGGATGTTTTTCTCCATTAACATTATTCTGGACTGGAAGTGCTGTTGAGCTAAATACAAGCGGATCTGAACTTTGGATTGAAGTAGAATCAGATTATGATACCTATGAAACATGGATCAGTATAGCTATTAACTCTCAGGTTATAAGCAGACAAATAATTGCAGCTGGACGATACTGGATTTGTATATTCAGAAATATGAATGAAAATATAATTAAAAATATTCGTATTATAAAAGACACTCAGCCTATGAGCTCAGATTGTAATTCCTGCTTTCAAATACACAGCATAAAATCTGATGGTGAATTTTTCCCTGTAGAAGAAAAGCCTCTTAAAATTGAATTTATAGGAGACAGTATTACCTCTGGAGAAGGATCTCTTGGCTCTAAAGCTGAGACCGACTGGATTTCTATGTGGTTTAGTGCATTAAATAATTATACCGCAATGACAGCAGATATTTTAAATGCAGATTATCGTATTATTTCTCAAAGCGGCTGGGGAGTACTTACAAGTTATGATAATAACCCTAATAATAATATTCCTAAGTATTATGATAAAATTTGCGGAATTCCTGCTAATGGAAAAAATGAATCATTAGGAGCTTTAAAAGAAAATGACTTTGAATCCTGGCAGCCAGACTTTATTGTAGTTAATCTTGGGACAAATGATTTTGGAGCTTTTAACAATCCTGAGTGGAAAGATAAATCATCTGGAAAAATTTATAAACAGCATTTAAATGAAGATGGTACCTTTGATGAAAATGACATAAAAGCCTTTAGAGATGCAGTTATTAACTTCATATTAAAGCTTAGAAAATATAATAAAAATGCTCATATTATATGGGCTTACGGAATGATAGGGATTCAAATGATGCCAACCATTTATGATGCTGTGAATATTTATATTAAAGAAACAAGAGATAATAAGGTTTCTGTTTTTCAGCTTCCAACTATTATAGATGAATCAACAGGTGCACTAAGTCACCCAGGAAAATTATCTCACCAAAAGTCAGCAAAAGAGCTTTCCTTATATATTAAAAGCATTTTATAAGTCTGAAGATAATAAAAGTCACATAATTAAAATTTTTAAGTACTTGAAAAAGCAGCGTGTTTACTACGCTGCTTTATTAATAATCTGTCCACATTCGTAAAATCATTTAAAAGTACTTTTTAAAATTGGATCCACCCATGCTGACATATTTTCACTTGCCCATATAAGATTTCCATTAACTATATAAGCTATTTCCTCAATTTGTTTTGTATTATCATATATGTTTATTTCATCGCATATAGGTATCAAAGCTCTTAAGTTATTTAGTGATTCATAATATCTTCTTTCTATAGCATCATTTTCTATACCATGCCCACCTTTTAAAACTCTAATTCGAACTCTTTCTTTTGCAATTTCAGGACTATCTACTCCAATAAAGTTCATAACTACATAAAATCCTTTTTGTTTAGCTTTTTTTATATTTCTAATAATACTCTTACCTGAAAGTGTAGTTTCTTGATTAAATGATATACCATATTTTATATAATTATCTATAAGTTTTATTGCTTCTCTTGCACATTTTATCTGAAGATTACTATCCTCCCATGTTCCTATTCTTGCTACCATCTCATCAGTATTTATTCTCTTCTCATTCTTATTCTTGTTATAATAAACCGATTCATATATTGAAGTCTTTCCAGCACCATTAACACCTGCAAATATTGTATAAGTAAACATTATTGTTTACCTATTACTTTTTTTTGTTCTCTTTGTAATACCATATTAGAAAGAATCATATAAAAATCCTGTTCCTCTTTTGTTTTTGCTTTTTTAAATAGCTCCTTTAAATCCCAATATGAGCATTTTAGAAACTCATCATATAAATTGTTTAGTTCATTTATCTTTTCCATAGTGCTTTGGATCCCTCCGATAAATAATATTTTTATTATATTATAACGTAATATAATATTAATATGAACAATTTTTTTATATCTGCTATACTTTGTAAATCAAATACCTCAGTAGCAATAATATCAATAGTATCCTCAGGAATTTTTCTAATTTCTTTTCTTTACTTTTCTGATACTTTATTGAATCTTTTAGTTAACTTAAGCACCCTTAATAATATGCAATTCATTATTGTATTATAATTCTTCCCATTCAATACATTTTGGTAAACTCATAGTTTCAAAGAATTCGTCAACAGCCGTTACAGCTTTAGAAAATGGTAAAATTGAATAATTTGCTACCTCTATTTCTTCTTTGTCAGTGTTTGTATAGAATATACTAATTCCATCTATATCTATATCTATATCTAAATCAGTATCACTACCAATTGATGAAAATCCAGGATCATTATATTTAAGCAAGCATAATTGTCTTTTACAGCCACAACCACGGATGAAAATGTAGACAAGCTATTTTCTAACTATATTTTAATATTTCAAAGGCTTGCCACAAGCTTTCTAATAACAGTTTCATTTCTGCTGGTAGTGTTTTCATGCTTCCATCAGCATCATAGATAATTTCGATTTATTCACTAAAAATAGGAACACCACTATACTTTAATACTGGCATACTACTAAGCCTGTTTAGGTATACATAAATTACCTGATCATCTCCTAATATTCCCGAACTTGGTAAATCACCATAAAGCGTAATATGATAAAATCCATTTTTTAAATCGATACATTGGCTTTTAGGACAATCTCTTCTCCAACTAATTAAATCATATAAATCTCTTATACACATTCTATGATCTTTTATCTCAATCCCAAGTCTTAGTTTAAACTCTGCTGAATTTATGTTGGATTCTACTGGATAGCCACTTCTAAACTTCAAAATATATCTTCCAGAAGAACTGGTACAAAATCCAACTATACTTCCTTCAATTCTTTTACTTATTATATCATTAATATTTTTAGTTTAAAATTCCTCTTATTTGTCATTTTTTATTAAAATAAATAAAAACTATAAAATTAGTTAATAGTTTTTCCGCATCAAAAGCAATGGAAAAACCTAATTCACTCTCAACTCTCAATTATATATTGCACTCAAATTATGAATTAAATATATATTTATTTTCTCTTGAAACGAATTTGAAATTGATGTAAAATTATATTTACGAAGTTTAAGCATTTATTAATCACCTTTGTTTTTGATTTTTTATAATTATAATTTATACTACTCTTGGTCGCAAAATTCCTCTAAATTTCTGAAAGAAGCTTTATACTGCTATCATTCACAAATTAAGTAAAATTAGATGTACCTAAGAAAAGTATATTATAGGTGATTGTATTGGTTGAGCTTTTTTGCATTAATATGAACGTTATATATGCTTTTGGAAGAAGGTTAACAGCATGAAAAGAATAAATGAAATTTTTAGTGATTATAAAACAAAAGGCAATATAAGTAGTGCCATTATAGAAGCAGTAGTTTTGTGCAGAAAAACGAAAACTCTGGAAATGGAACTCAGCTCTGATAAATATATTGAAATAAAAGAATTTGAGCGTCTTAATAAATTTATAAAAGAGAGATTTGCCTTAGAAGACTCTATAATCACTGTAAAGTATGCTGATGGAACAGACAAAAAGCCTATAGAAGATGAAATGGGAAATATAATAACTTTTGTATCACGCAAAAATCCTGCATTAAAAGCAGTTGTTTTAAATAATAGTCAATATAATGTTGCTGAAAATACTATAAATTTTAACTTTAAAATTCCAGTAACAAACTTTTTAAAAACTATGAATTATGATAAAAAAATACATAAGGCTGTAAAAAATCTGTATGGGACAGAATATAAAATAAATTTTGTTGATAATTTAAGCAGTGAAGACTTAACAAAGCTCGAAAAAGATAAACAATCAGAGGAAATTCAATATATTAAAAAGGAATTTATAAGTACCCAAAGCAATGCTGCTCCTAAGCTGCCTAAAGAAGTTCCAGAAATAAAACAAGAAGCAAAAACAGATTCTGATGGAAAAAAAGCAAATCCATTCTTGATACTTGGAAGAAATGCTAACATTAAAGAATCTAAAATAAAAATTACTGATATTACACAAGATGAAGGTAGAATATGTATAGAAGGTCAAATATCTAATTTAGAATCAAAAGAATTAAAAAGTGGAAAAACATTGATTTCATTTGATTTATATGACGGTTCAAGCTCCATGACATGTAAAGCATTCATAAAACCTGGTGAAGATGGTGAAATATTATCAAGACTTAAAAAGGCCAAAGGTGTGAAACTTGCTGGAAATTCGGGATATAGTAAATTTTCTCAAGAGATAGAGATTATTGCAAATACTATAATAGAAACAGAAGGATTAAAGAAGACTAAAAGACAGGATAATGCAGAAGTAAAAAGAGTAGAACTTCATATGCATACACAAATGAGTCAGATGGATGCCATGACCAGTGCTACAGATTTGATTAAAAGAGCTATGAGCTGGAACATGAAATCTATTGCTATTACAGACCATGGGGTTGTTCAGTCCTTTCCTGAAGCTCATAAGCTTTTAGGAAGAGATAATCCTGATATGAAAATTTTATATGGTGTTGAAGCCTATCTTGCACCAGATAAGAAGCCATCTGTATCAAATCCAAAGGGACAGAGTATTGACACAGTTTATTGTGTACTGGACTTAGAAACTACAGGTTTTTCACCAGTAACGGAAAAAATCACTGAAATAGGAATAATGAAAATAAAGGAAGGAAAGATATTAGATAAATTCAGTTGTTTTGTAAATCCTGAAAAGCCTATTCCTCAAAGAGTTGTCGAAGTTACAAATATAACTGATGATATGGTAAGAGATGCTGAAACTATAGAACAAGTATTTCCTAAAATGCTTGACTTTATTAAGGACAGTATTTTAGTTGCCCACAATGCTGAATTTGATATAGGTTTTTTAAAGCATAATGCCAAAGAGTTAGGCTTTGATTTTGACTTTACATATTTAGATACATTATCATTAGCACAGGAAGTTTTCCCTAATTTCAAAACCTACAAGCTTGGAAGAATAGCTAAAAATCTTGGTATAAAGGTAGATGTTGCCCATAGAGCCTTAGATGATGTAGACACAACTGTTAAGATATTCAATATAATGCTTGATAAACTTAAGGAAAGAGGAGCTGTATCAATTGAAGATATAGATAGATGTGGTTGCGATGAAGAAGCTAAGAAGGAAGAATTTAAAAAGCTTAAAACTTATCATGCAATAATATTTGCAAAGAATTATACAGGGTTAAAGAATTTATATAAATTAGTATCCTATTCTAATTTGAATTATTTTTATAAAAAACCTCGTATATTAAAAAGCCTTTATAAAAAATATTCTGAAGGCTTAATAATTGGAAGTGCCTGTAGTGAAGGAGAACTATATCAAGCAATACTCCTTGGAAAATCTGATGATGTAATTGAAGGTATTGCTAAGGACTATGATTATTTAGAAATCCAACCAATAGGTAATAATGATTATTTAGTAAGGTCAGAACAAGTACCTGACAGAGAATATTTAGAGGAAATTAATAAAAAAATTATTGCACTAGGAGAAAAACTGAATAAGCTTGTTGTTGCAACAGGTGATGTTCATTTCATGGATCCTGAGGATGAAATATACAGACGTATATTAGAGGCAGGACAGGGCTTTAAGGATGCAGATAATCAAGCACCTTTATATTTAAGAACTACTGAGGAAATGCTTGAGGAGTTTTCATATTTAGGAAAGGAAAAAGCATATGAGGTTGTTGTTACAAATACAAATAAAATAGCTGATATGTGTGAGCAGATAAGTCCTATTTCACCAGAAAAGTGCCCTCCTCATATAGATGGATGTGAGCAGACTATTAAGGATATTGCATATGAAAAAGCATATGAGCTTTATGGTAATCCTCTTCCTGAAATTGTTCAATCAAGACTTGATAAAGAGCTTGATTCTATTATAAAAAATGGATTCTCAGTTATGTATATTATTGCTCAAAAGCTTGTATGGAAATCAAATGAAGATGGATATTTGGTAGGCTCAAGAGGTTCTGTAGGTTCTTCCTTTGTTGCAAATATGACTGGTATCACAGAGGTAAATTCTCTGCCGCCTCATTACAGATGTCCAAAATGTAAATATTCTGACTTTTCTGATTATGGCGTTAAAAACGGATTTGATTTACCTGATAAGATTTGTCCTGTCTGCAGTGAAAAACTATTTAAGGATGGCATAGATATACCTTTTGAAACATTCCTTGGCTT